>JBAUWM010000352.1:0-7114 GCA_049583775.1 Nocardioides sp. | reverse complement strand
CCGAGAAGGGTGATCTCGGAGACGCCCTCGTCGACCAGTGCGCGCACCTCGGCGAGCACGTCGCCGGGACGGCGGTCCTTCTCCTTGCCGCGCAGCGCCGGCACGATGCAGAACGTGCAGGTGTTGTTGCAGCCCACCGACACTGACACCCACGCCGCGTAGGCGGAGTGCCGCTTGGTGGGCAACGTCGAGGGAAACACGTCGAGCGACTCGAGGATCTCGACCTGCGCCTCCTGCTGCACCCGGGCACGCTCGAGCAACACGGGCAGCGAGCCGATGTTGTGGGTGCCGAAGACGACGTCGACGTAGGGCGCCTTCTGGGTGATCGTGGCGCGGTCTTTCTGGGCCAGGCAGCCCCCGACGGCAATCTGCATGTCTGGGTTGGCAGCCTTCACCGGTGCCAGGTGCGAGAGGTTGCCGTAGAGCTTGTTGTCGGCGTTCTCGCGCACCGCACACGTGTTGAACACGACGATGTCGGCCTGGTCGCCCATGGTCGCCGCCACGTAACCCGCGCCTTCGAGCAGTCCGGTGAGCCGCTCGGAGTCGTGCACATTCATCTGACAGCCGTACGTCTTGACCTCGTAGGTGCGCGGCTGGGCGGGCAGAGCAGTGTCGGGCGTGGCAGTCATGGCCGGTCCAGAGTACGGCGACCCGGCGGGCGAGACGGCATCATGGCGGGGTGAGCGACTGCTGCCGCACCGGCCACCATCACCTCGATCGTCGCTCGATGCTGCTCGGTGGCACGGGCATCGCCACCACGGCGACGCTGGCCCGGGTCGCTCCGGCCGCAGCCGGCGCGCGCCGCACCATCACTTTCTCGGGACGATTCACCGGCGTGGCCACCCCCGACTGGCACTACCTGCCGTTCACGGTTCCGCGGGGCGTGCGCGCCGTCGAGGTGTCGTACCGGTACCGGTCGACCGACACCGGCGCCGGGTTCAGCACGAACGTGATCGACATCGGCATGTTCGACCCCGACGGCTTCCGTGGCTGGTCGGGCGGCGCCCGAAAGTCGTTCCGCATCGCGGCCGACGACGCCACCCCGGGTTACCTCGCCGGACCGATCCGCCCCGGACGGTGGAGGGTGGTGCTCGGGCCGTTCCTGGTGCTGCCGCCCGGGGTCGCCTACCGAGTGACGGTCACGTTGCTCTTCGGACCCCCGGCACGACCGGCGTTCGAGCCTGATCCCCCACCCCGACGGGTGCGCGGAACCAACGCCGGGTGGTACCGCGGCGACCTGCACACCCACACCGTGCACTCCGACGGCCAGCACACCCAGCGCTCCCTGGGCCGGCTGGCCCGGACGTCGGGCCTCGACTTCATCGGCTCCTCGGAGCACAACACCAGCTCGGCCACCCGCACGTGGGGACGGTTCGCGCCTGACGACCTGCTGGTGGTCACCGGCGAGGAGGTGACCACCCGGGCCGGCCACTGGCTCGCCATGGGGTTGCCAGCCGGCGAGTGGGTCGACTGGAGGTTCCGGCCGGCGAGCGGTCGCCTCACGGCCATGACGCGCCGGGTGCGCGACCTCGGCGGGGTGTCGATCGCCTGTCATCCGTACGTGCCCATCCCCGGCACCCTGTGGTCGTTCGGTTACGGGTTCGAGGCGATGGACGCCATCGAGCTGTGGAACGGCCCGTGGACTCTCGACGACCAGACCGGCCTGGTGGCCTGGCACGCCATGTTGGTGGCTGGACGCTTCGTGCCCGCCGTCGGCACCTCCGACTCGCACAACGTCGATCAGACCGTCGGCGAGGCCCAGACAGTGCTGCGACTGCCCACGCTGTCCACCGCAGCCGTGGTGGACGCCGTCCGCCACGGGCACGGCTGGCTGGCCGAGTCAGCCGAGGTCGGCCTCACGTTCGATGCCCACCTGGGCCAGCGATCGGCGTCGTGTGGCGAGCGGCTCAAGGCCGGACCCGCCGACCTGGTCGACGTGCGACTGCGCGTCACCGGAGTGCCCACCTGCCTGGCTCAGGTGATCGGCCCGGCTGGGCCATTGGCGGGCGGAACCACGGCGTCGGACGGATCGCTCACCCTGTCGGTCCGGGTCCCGGTCGGCCTCACGCCGTTCGTGCGGGCCGAGGTCCGCCGCCTCGACGCGGCACCCGTGGTGAACCCGCTCGAAGGGGTGCCGGGGCTTCCGATGGTGGCCCTGACCAACCCGATCTTCCTCGGCCAACCCGGTCTTCCTCGGCTAGCCGCGACGACCGTGATTCGTTCGTGACCACCGAGGTGATAGCCCGCGCGGAGTAGTTACTACTAGGGTCAAGCCGCATGACCCTGCAGGAGACTTCCGAGACGACGGCGAGGCCCGGAGAACCACTCGTCGTCCTCGATGGCGTCAACAAGTGGTTCGGTGAGCTCCACGTGCTGCAGGACATCAATCTCACGATCGCCCGCGGCGAGGTGGTCGTCGTTATCGGCCCGTCCGGTTCGGGCAAGTCGACGCTCTGCCGGGCGATCAATCGGCTCGAGACCATCGGGGAGGGTTCGATCACCCTCGACGGGCAGCCGCTGCCCCAGGAGGGCAAGGCACTCGCAAACCTCCGCGCCGAGGTCGGCATGGTCTTCCAGAGCTTCAATTTGTTCGCCCACAAGTCGATCCTCGAGAACGTCACCCTTGGCCCGATCAAGGTGCGCAAGCAGCCCAAGGACGAAGCCGAGGCGCGGGCCCACGAGCTGCTCGATCGGGTGGGCATCGACCACCAGGCGGCCAAGTACCCGGCCCAACTCTCCGGCGGCCAGCAGCAACGCGTCGCCATCGCCCGAGCACTGGCGATGGACCCGAAGGTGATGCTGTTCGACGAGCCCACCTCTGCGCTCGACCCCGAGATGATCAAGGAGGTGCTCGACGTCATGGTCGACCTCGCCGAGCAGGGCATGACCATGGTCGTGGTCACCCATGAGATGGGGTTCGCCCGCACCGCCGCCGACCGGGTGCTGTTCATGGCAGATGGCCGCATCGTCGAGGAGAACTCTCCCGAGGAGTTCTTCACCAACCCCCAGAGCGATCGAGCCAAGGACTTCCTCGGCAAGATCCTCAAGCACTGATGAAGGAGCACGGATGAGAATCAGAAGGTTCACCACCGCGACTGCCGCAGCGCTGCTGCTCGCCAGCGGGCTCGCTGCCTGTGGCGACGCCGGCAGCGACAGTGAGGGGCGTGACGTCGCGGCCGAAGAGGTCGCCGACGACAAGTTCGAGGACGGCACCTACATGAAGGAGCTCGCCGACGCGGGCAAGATCACTGTGGGCGTCAAGTACGACCAGCCCGGGCTGGGCTTCAAGGGTGCGACCGACGACATCCCCAGCGGCTTCGACGTCGAGATCGCCAAGTTGCTGGTAGCCGACCTCGGCATCGACCCCAACGACACCTCGGTCGTCGACTACGAGGAGACGATCTCCGACAACCGCGAGCCGTTCCTGCAGTCGGGGAAGGTCGACCTGGTCCTGGCGTCGTACTCGATCACTGACGACCGTCGCAAGGTCGTCGGCCAGACCGGGCCCTACTTCATCACCGGCCAGCAGGTGCTGGTGCCTGCCGACAGCGACGTCGAGAGCATCGACGACCTGAAGGGCAAGGAGGTCTGCTCGGTCACGGGTTCGACCTCGATCGAGCGAATCAACGAGGGCGGTGCCAAGGGCATCGGCTTCGACAGCTACTCAGAGTGCGTGCAGAAGGTGCTCGACGGCACCGTGTCCGCGATGTCGACCGACGGCTCGATCCTCGCCGGATTCGCCGCCCAGAACGAGGGCGAGCTGAAGGTCGTGGGCGACGAGTTCTCCGAGGAGAACATCGGCGTCGGCTACTCGCTGGACCACCCGGAAATGTGTGAGTGGATCAACGGCGTGCTCGAAGAGGCCTTCGAGGACGGCTCGTGGGCCGAGGCGTTCGAGCTGACGCTCGGACCCTCCGGTGTCGAGACGCCGGAGCCCCCGGCCCTCGACGAGTGCCCGGCCTGATCGACACGGCGTGATCTCTCACTGAGGCACGACTGAGTTCGGGGCGGCGCCTGGCGCCGCCCCGAACCCCAGCCCAGCCCACACCACCGGCAGAAGAGGAAGTTCGTGGAGGCGGTTTTCGACAATCTCGACGCCTACTTCAAGGCGTTCGGCTACGTGCTCGCGCTCTTTCTGACCGCTGGTGTGCTCTCCACGATCCTGGGCACCTTCCTGGTGGCCCTGCGTGTCGGTCCGGTCGCCGTGCTGCGTGCTGCCGGCACCACCTACGTGACGTTGGTGCGCAACACCCCGCTCGTCATCGTCTTCGCGTTCTTCTCCTTTGCCGCACCGAGCCTCGGCATCAGGTTCGGCTGGCTCGACGTGCACATCGGCACGTTCGACTTCACCGCCTTCTTCGGTGCCGCGGTCGTCTCGCTCACGCTCTACACCTCGACCTTCGTGTGTGAGGCGCTGCGCGCCGGCGTCAACGCGGTGCCACTCGGCCAGGCCGAGGCGGCCCGCGCGATCGGTCTTCCGTTCGGCGGGGTGATGAGCCAGGTGGTGCTGCCCCAGGCGTTCCGTGCCGCCTTGCCGCCCCTGGCCAGCGTGCAGATCGCGCTGATCAAGAACACGTCGGTGGCAGCCGTGTTCGGCGTGGCCGAAGCGGTCTCGCAGATGCGCAGCTTCACCAACGACTTCGCCTCGCAGCGCACCGGGATCTTCATCGCCTTCGCGGTCGGCTACGTCGTCATCGTCGAGCTGTTCTCTTTCCTCGCCTACCGGCTCGAGCGACGCTGGAGGGTTGCGACATGAACACCCCACGATGTTCTTCAACTCCCCCGCTGCGCTCCTCCGTCGAACAACACCGAGGGGACCCCGCATGAACACCCCACGATGTTCTTCAACTCCCCCGCTGCGCTCCTCCGTCGAACAACACCGAGGGGACCCCGCATGAGCAACAGCGTTCTCTTCGATGCGCCGGGGCCACGCACCGTCGTCCGGCACCGGATCTACAGCGTGCTCGGGTTCCTGGCCGTGCTCGGCGTGCTTGCTTTCATCGCCAAGCGCTTCTCCGACGCCGGCGTGTTCGAGGCCGAGCAGTGGGAGGTCTTCACGACGCCCGAGTACGTCGAGGTCATTTTGGTCGACGGTCTGCTCAACACCCTCAAGATGGCTGCTCTGTCGATCATCGGTGCGGTGGTTCTGGGCTTCCTGCTCGGCGTCGGGAAGATGTCGGAGCACCCATGGGTGCGCTGGCCCTCGTGGGCGGTCGTCGAGCTCTTCCGGGCTCTCCCCGTGCTCCTGCTGATGGTGTTCATCTGGTACTTCATCGGCATCAGCAGGGACGGTTCGTCGTTCTGGGCCGTGGTCATCGCGCTCACGCTCTACAACGGATCTGTGTTGGCCGAAGTGCTGCGCGCCGGCGTCAACGCGGTGCCGAAGGGGCAACGCGAGGCGGCCTATGCGATCGGCATGCGCAAGACACAAGTGATGAACATCGTGCTGATGCCTCAGGCGGTCAAGATCATGCTGCCCGCAATCATCAGCCAGTGCATCGTCGCGTTGAAGGACACCGCGCTCGGCCAGTACGTCATCGCGCCCGGGCTGACCCGTATCTACAAGCAGATCTACCTCGAGTTCGACAACCGGGTGCCGACGATGATCGTGATCGCAAGCCTGTACATCCTGGTGAACTTGCTACTGACGGCACTCGCGACCTGGCTGCAGCATCGGCTGATCGGCGAGAAGAACCCCCTCGACACGACCCGCCTGGGCAACATGCAAGGCGGCGCCAACGCCGTCTAGGGCTACTTCTTCGGGGTTACCCAGAGCTTGATGACGCCCTCGATGACCGTGGTGCCGTCGTCGCGCACGCCCTTGACCCGCACTGGGAGATTGGGGTCGTCGCCGGTCCACTGTGCGGCGTCGGTCTCGGCCGTGCAGGTGATGTCGCTGGTGGCCTTGGCGGTGTAGGAGATGTCCATGCCCATCGGGATCCACCGCTTGTCCGCCGGAATGGTGACCTCGGCGAGCGCACCCATTGCCGCCTCGAGCCCGTTGCACAAGGCGATGGCGTGCACGGTGCCGATGTGGTTCTGGACGCCGCGGCGCTTGGGGATCACCAGCTCGGCGTAGTTCGGGCGGATCTCGATGAACCGGGCGCGAATGGTCCAGAAGTACGGCGCCTTCTGACTGAAAGCGAACGAGAACACCCGCTTGCCGATTGATCCACCGACCACGGGGAGGCCGGACGTCTTCTGCCACATGTTCAGGACCTGACTCATGCCGCAGACCCTACTTGGGAGTAACTTGCTGCATCAACCTTGGTCAAGCCGCTACTCGCGCCACGACGAAGATCCGGCGAAACGGCAGCACGACCCCGTGCTCGGTCTCGGGGTAGGCGGCACGCAGGCGACGCTTGAACTCCAGCTCATACTCCGCGCGCAACTCGGGCGGGAGCGCGTCGAGGGTTGGTCGCGCACCAGTGCCACTGACCCAGGTGAACACAGGATCGTCACCGTGAAGCACGTGGAGGTAGGTGGTCTCCCACACGTCGGCAATGCACCCCAACTCGGTCAACCTCTGCCAGTAGGCGGCCGGTTCATGGCTGACGATGGTGGCGGCATCCCGAGCGTGAGCCGGTCGCCTTGGCCACCATCTCGGGACTGCTGTCGAGTCCTGCGACCTCGGCACCGGGCCACCGCTGGGCCAGCAGCACGGTCAGCGTGCCTGGCCCACAACCTAGATCGACCACTCGCGCCGGGTTTTCGGCCCCGACCCGGGCGAGGAGCTCGACGAACGGGCGCCCGCGTTCGTCGGCGTAGGTGAGGTATCGGTCGGGGTCCCAGACGAAGGTCATGTCCCATCGTGCGCCGACATTTCTCTTGACGTCAAGATTCTCGATCCAACCGCTACACTAGCGGGATGCGAGACGAGGTCGACGAGCTGGTCGAAGCGTGGGGGCGCGAACGCGCTGACCTCGACCTCGATCCGGTCGCTGTGTTCTCGCGCATCTCGCGCCTCGCCCGACACCTCGACCTCGCTCGACGCGAGGCGTTTAGCGCGCACGGCATCGAATCGTGGGAGTTCGACGTGCTCGCGGCACTGCGTCGCGCCGGTGCACCCTACGAGCTCTCGCCCGGCCGGCTGCTGCGCGAGACCCTGGTGACC
>JBAUWM010000351.1:0-3429 GCA_049583775.1 Nocardioides sp. | reverse complement strand
GCATCGGCGTTCCGGTGCTGGCTGGAGGCGACGACGGCGGCAGCGGTGTCGACGTCGCTGGGCAGCGCACGTCGGTCGCGCCAGCCGAGTGCCCCGACCCACCAGTCGACGTCGAGACGCTCGACCCCGCCACCGAGCTGCCCGATGGCGCGGCCTGGGCTCGCATGTGCTCGGGCACCTTCTCCGGTGCGACGTCCGACTCCTACTCGTCGTCGCTAGCGCTGAGCTTCGATTCGGCACCCGTCACCGAGGACGTCGACGCGCTGCTCGGTGCCATCCGTGACCTGCCCGCCTACGACGAGCTCGAGCCGGAGTGCGCCGCGATGACGATGTTGCCGACGCCGTGGACCCTGGTCGTGGGCTACCCCGACGGCAGCACCGCCACGATCGGCAGCACGGTCACGCTGTGCGGCGCCGCCTCAGTCGACCGCATCCCGCGTAGCTCGCAAGCAATTCTCGAACTCGTCGGCGATGCGTCGAACGAGCAGAGTGACGAGCAAGCGGCCGGGGCCGCAGCCTGCCCCGAGCCGGTGACCGGGCTCCGAACCCTCCAGCCGGAGCCAGACACCTACGAGGGTCAGCTCAGCAACTTCCGGCAGACGACCGCCGCTGCCTGCTACGGCCCCGACCCCCTCGGCTCCCCGGAGTACCAAGGCACCCAGGGCGAGCTCGACGCCGACGCACGCTTCGCGATCATCTCCGACCTCGGCGAGAACACCACCGCCCGACCGGCTCAGGAGGGCGGCTGCACCGACAGCGGCCCCACCCGGCTCGTCGTCCTCGCCGACGACGAGGGTCGGCGGATCACGCTGACCGACAGCAACTGCACGGGAGAGTTCAGCTGGGCGCAGGGTTTCTGGCAGGCCGGCCAGGACGCCGAAGCTGCGATCACCCAGGCTCTCGGGGGCAGGCTCAACCAGGGGTGACCCGCACGTTCGCCATGTCGACGAGGGGCCGGTAGCCCAGCGCCTCGTAGACGTGGTTGGACGTCGGGTTGGCCTGGTCGGTGAACAGGCAGGCCCGGTGGCCCGCGGCCAGGATGTCGCGCGAGACTTCGGCGACGGCCGCACTGGCGTAGCCGCGACCCCGGTGCTCGGACGGCGTGTACACAGGTCCGACCCGCGCGACGCCGTAGCTTGGCGGGTTCGCGGCCGTCAGGTGCACGATGTCGCCGTCGACCTCCCACAGGTACACGACCCCGGCGGTGACCCGCTCAAGGACGTCGCGGGGATCGGCCGTTTCGCTTCCGTGCGGCCCGGGGTCGCGCCCCGCGACGAGATCGACGTCGCGGTGGAACTCGCCGAACCAGGCCACGCAGAGGTCGAGGTCGTCGGCGGTGGCGCTGCGCAGCCGGCCGGGTACCGGTGCCGGTTCGACGAGTCTGGGCAGGTCGAAGAGGCGGGTGCGCTCCACGACTTCCCAACGTCCCCCGTTCAGGCGCACCGTCTCGGCGGCGAACGTCTCGATGGCTGGCAGTGCGCCGTTGACTCCCTCGATCGTGATGCCGCGCTGGCTGACCTCCTGGGCCAGAGCCACGGCGGCGGCTGCCGGCATCGGCAGCAGGTACGGCGGGTACGGCCGAAAGGGCGCGGTGCCCATGGCGGCGCCGACCACCTGATCAGACTCGTCACGCACCACCGCCCACCAGCAGGGCTGCCCCTCCGGCACCGTGTGCTCGCTCCAACCCCGAGCCAGTCGGTGCGTGTAGGAAGCGATCACGGTGTTCACCACGGGCTCGCGGGCCAGCCACGCCTCAGCTGCGTCGAGGAACGGTTGCGGCTGGTCGAACCACTCCACGGTGCTCATGGGGCTATCCGATACGACAGGTGACCGCTCCCACAACTAGGATTTGGCCATGACCGAGATCATCGAAGGCACGGCCGAGGACGCGACGAGCACCGAACCCGGTGCGCTCGTCGTACCCGACAAGCCGGCTCTCGAAGGGCTCGAGGAGAAGTGGGCAGCTCGTTGGAAGGCTGACGACACCTACGCCTTCGACCGCTCGCAGCCGCGCGAGAACGTCTACTCGATCGACACCCCGCCGCCCACGGTGAGCGGCTCGCTGCACGTGGGCCACGTGTTCTCCTACACCCACACCGACCTGATCGCCCGCTACCAGCGGATGCGCGGCAAGGCCGTCTTCTACCCGATGGGCTGGGACGACAACGGCCTGCCGACCGAGCGACGCGTGCAGAACTACTTCGGTGTCCGCTGCGACCCGTCGCTGCCCTTCGACGCCGACTTCACTCCCCCGGAGAAGCCTGACCCGAAGAAGCAGATCCCGATCAGTCGGCCGAACTTCGTGGCCTTGTGCGAGCAGCTCGTCGAGCAGGACGAGAAGGTCTTCGAGGACCTCTGGCGCACGCTCGGGCTCTCCGTCGACTGGAAGCAGCACTACACGACCATCGGCGCCGCGGCGCAGAAGATCAGCCAGACCGCCTTCTTGCGCAACTTCGCGCGCGGCGAGGCCTACCTGCAGGAGGCCCCGACGCTCTGGGACGTCACGTTCCAGACCGCCGTCGCCCAGGCCGAGCTCGAGGCGCGCGAGTACGCCGGCGCCTACCACCGGGTGGCCTTCCACGGGCCGGCCGGCCCGGTGCACATCGAGACGACCCGCCCCGAGCTGATCCCGAGCGTGGTCGCCCTGATCGCGCACCCCGACGACGAGCGCTACCAGCCGCTTTTCGGCACGACCGTCACGTCCCCCATCTTCGGGGTCGAGGTTCCGGTGGTGGCCCACGCCCTGGCCGAGATCGACAAGGGGTCGGGCATCTTGATGTGCTGCACCTTTGGCGACCTGACCGACGTCACCTGGTGGCGAGAGCTCGACCTGCCGGTGCGCACCGTGATCGGCCGCGACGGCCGCCTCACGCGCGAGACCCCCGAGTGGCTTTCTGCTCCGGCAGCCGCGACGGCGTACGCCGAGCTGGCTGGCAAGACGACGTTCTCGGCTCGGGAGGCGATGGTCGCACTGTTGCGCGAGAGCGGTGACCTCGACGGCGAGCCCAAGCCCACCCAGCGGATGGCGAACTTCTACGAGAAGGGCGACAAGCCCCTCGAGATCGTGGCCACGCGCCAGTGGTACGTGCGCAACGGCGGGCGCGATGCAGCGCTTCGTGAAGAAATGCTCGACATCGGTCGCACGATCACCTGGGTGCCGCCGCACATGCACCACCGCTACGACAACTGGGTCGGTGGCCTCAACGGCGACTGGCTCATCTCGCGTCAGCGGTTCTTCGGTGTGCCGTTCCCGGCCTGGTACCCCTTGGACGCCGAGGGCGAGCCCGACTACGCCCACCCGCTCATGCCGAGCGAGGCCGAGCTGCCGATCGACCCCTCCACCGACGTGCCCGGCGGCTACACCGAGGAACAGCGCGGCAAGCCCGGCGGCTTCGTGGGCGACCCCGACGTGATGGACACCTGGGCGAC
>JBAUWM010000350.1:0-3906 GCA_049583775.1 Nocardioides sp. | reverse complement strand
CCCGAGGAGCTGATCCTCCCGGTCGGACGCGGAGGTAGCTCGGCCGGTGTGACGCTGCCCGACACCGCCCAGATCTGCTCGTGCAACGACGTCAGCAAGTCCGACATCACCGCCGCGGTGGCGGAGGGTGGCGGTTGCGACAGTCCGGCGTGCGTGTCCAAGTGCACCAAGGCCGGCTCGACCTGCGGGTCGTGCAAGCCGCTGGTGAAGAGCATCGTCGAGGACTTCTACGCCGCCCAGGGCAAGCAGGTCGACCGCAGCCTGTGCGAGCACTTCCCCTACACGCGCCAAGAGCTGTTCGACCTGGTAGCGGTGCACGAGCACGTCTCGTTCGAGCAGGTGCTGAGCGCCCACGGCCGCGACCGCGGGTGCGACATCTGCAAGCCGGCGATCGCCTCGATCTTGGCCTCGCAGCTGAACCACCACGTGCTCGACGACGGCAACCGGACGCTGCAGGACACCAACGACGCCTACCTCGCCAACATCCAGCGCAACGGCACGTACTCGGTGGTGCCGCGCATCCCGGGTGGCGAGATCACCCCCGAGAAGCTGATCGTGATCGGTGAGGTGGCGCGCGACTTCGGGCTGTACACCAAGATCACCGGCGGTCAGCGGATCGACCTGTTCGGAGCGCGCATGGAGGAACTGCCGATCATCTGGCAGCGCCTGGTCGATGCCGGGTTCGAGTCAGGTCACGCCTACGGCAAGAGCCTGCGCACGGTGAAGTCGTGCGTGGGCTCCACCTGGTGCCGCTACGGCGTCCAGGACTCAGTGCAGCTGGCCATCGACCTCGAGCTGCGCTACCGAGGGCTGCGTTCACCCCACAAGCTCAAGGGCGGTGTCAGTGGGTGCGCCCGCGAGTGTGCCGAGGCACGCGGCAAGGACTTCGGCGTGATTGCCACCGAGAAGGGCTGGAACCTCTACGTGGGCGGCAATGGCGGGGCTACCCCGGTGCATGCGCAACTGCTGGCTGGCGATCTCGACACCGAGACGCTGGTGCGGTACCTCGACCGGTTCCTCATGTACTACATCCGCACCGCCGACCGGCTGCAGCGCACTGCCCCCTGGGTGCAGAGCCTGGAGGGTGGCCTCGAGCGGGTGCGCGAGATCGTCGTCGACGACGCACTGGGTCTCGGCTCTGAGCTCGAGGCAGCGATGTCGCGCCACGTCGACGGCTACTTCGACGAGTGGAAGGCCACGATCGAGGACCCCGAGAAGCTCAAGCGCTTCGTGTCGTTCGTCAACGCCCCTGACGTGCCCGACCCGCACATCACCTTCCGCAGCGAGCGCGACCAGCAGGTGCCTGCCGACTCGACCGGGCCGGTCGTCCTGGGTACGAGCATTCCCGTGGGAGCGCCACGATGAGCACGCGGATCAGCGACGAGCAGCGGCAGGAGACCTACACCGAGATCTGCCACGTCGACGACATCGAGGTCGAGGGCGGCGTGCTGGCCCTGGTGGCCGGCGAGGCCATCGCGGTGTTCCGCACGCACGACGACGAGGTCTACGCCCTGTCGAACTTCGACCCCGTCGCGCGAGCCTCCGTCATGGCCCGTGGGATCGTGGGCACGCGCGCCGGGGCGCCGTACGTGGCGTCGCCCGTCTACAAGCAGGGGTACGACCTGCGCACCGGCGCGTGCCTCGACAACCCCGAGGGTGAGACAGTGCGAGTGCCCACCTACGAGGTGAGGATCAGCGCGGACCGCACCGTGCTGGTGGGACCACGACAGGAGATCCGTGACAGCGATCCAGGGCAGTGACGGCCTACCGCTGACCGGGTACCGCATCGGCGTCACCGCCGCCCGCAAGGTCGATGAGCAGGTTGCTCTGCTGGAGCGTCGCGGTGCCACGGTCGTGCGGGCGCCGGCGCTGTCCCTCGATCCCAACCAGGTCGACGACGCCTCTCTCAGGGCTGCCACCGACGAGGTGCTGAGCAAGCCGGTCGACCTGTTCCTGGCCACCACCGGTATCGGCATGAAGGCATGGCTCAACGCCGCCGAACTGTGGGGCATGCAGCCTCAGCTGCTGGCCCACCTGGGCAAGGCCGAGATCCTGGCTCGAGGGCCGAAGAGCGTCGGTGCATTGCGTCGGTTCGGCCTGCGCGAGCTGTGGGCGCCGGAGTCGGAGGAGTTCGAGGACGTGCTCGAGCACCTGCGGGGGCGCGACCTCGCTGGTACCCGCATCGTCGTTCAGGAGCACGGCCAATCGCTGTCGATGGTGGCCCATGCACTGCGTCGTCGCGGCGCCGAGGTGGTCACCGTGACGGTTTACCGCGTCAACGCCGCGGAGGATCCCGAGCCGATGTTCCGCCTCGTCGACCTGATCGCCGACCGCGGGCTCGACGCCGTCACCTTTACCTCCGCCCCGGCGGTCGCTGCCTTGATGGAGGCCGCAGGGTCGACCGGACGGCGTGAAGAGCTCATCGGTGCGATGCAGGCCGACGTCGTGGCCTCGTGCGTTGGTCCGGTGACCGCAGCGGCCTTCGAGATGTGGGGCGTGCCCACGATCTTTCCCGAGCGCTCGCGTCTGGCTGCGATGGTGAAGCAGCTCGAGATCGAGCTTCCTTCGCGTGCCGACGGGCTCTCAGTGAGTGTGGCGGGCAGCACATTGTTGCTGCACGGAGACGACGTGCTGCTCGACGGCGTCGAGGTGAAGCTTTCACCCGCTCCGCTCGCAGTTCTCCAAGCCCTGTTGGTGAATCCCGGTCACGTGGTGTCACGTCGCGACCTGCTCACGGCCCTGCCGTCGGGCACTGCGGGCTCCGAGCACGCCGTCGAGATGGCGATCGCCCGCTTGCGCGCAGCGGTGGGCACGCGGATGATCCAGACCGTGGTGAAGCGCGGGTACCGACTGTCGGTCGACTCATGACCCTCCTCGTCACCGTCGCGCACGGCACCCGCAACCTCCGTGGGAACGACGTCGCCCGCGCCATCACGTCTGCCGCCGCCGAGCGACTGAGCGTCGAGGCGATCGCCTCGTTCGTCGAACTCTCCGAACCGCTCTTCGCCGACGTCGTCCTCGCGGCCGAGCAGCCGGTGGTCGTCGTGCCCCTGCTTCTCTCCACCGGTTTCCACATGCGCTCCGACCTGCCCGAGGCCGCCGAGCGAGCCACCGCACCGGTCACCCTCGGCCGCCAGCTCGGCCCCGACCCGTTGTTGGCCCAGGCCCAGGTGGCTCGACTCCTTGAAGCCGGCGCGGTGCGTGGGCAGCGAGTCGTACTGGTCGCGGCGGGCTCGTCTGATGAAGCAGCGACGTGCGACCAGATGTGCGCCGTCGCCCACTTGGCCCGTGCCTGGGACGGGCAAGTCGAGCTGGCCACCTTGTCCGGCCACGGCGCGCGCCCGGCCGAAGTCATCCGCCCCGGCGACGCGGTCTCGCCCTACCTTATCTCGCCCGGCTTCTTTCACGACCGTGTGCACCGTGAAGCTCCCGAAGGCGCCGTCGTCGCCGACGTGATGGGTGCACAGGAGTGTGTTGTCGAGCTGGTGGTTGAGCGGGCTGGCGCGATGCTGGCGGATGGTCGAGTTTCGCCTGCCGGCAGGTGAAACTCGGACCTGTTGACCGAAGCAGCACACCTCGACGCGAGTTTTGGACACCTTGTGGGCGGCGGGGCGGGTCTCAGCCGCGGTCGAGCGTGACTGCTTCCGGCGTGTGCAGCCGGACCATGAACCGTCGGGTGTGGGCCGGCACCGACGACGCTGTCAGTCGCGATACGCCGACCATCGCGACGATCGCGAGCGGCACCGACCAGGCCGCCGGTTGACCGAGCAGGACGTCGATCCACCGGGTGCTCGGGTCGTCGTGCGCGAGGGTCCACCCCACGGCGGCCACCGATCCCGCGCCGCCGACGAGGAGCCCCGCGATCGCGCCCGCCGCGGTGAGCCCACGCCACCAGATGCCCAGTAC
>JBAUWM010000349.1:0-16753 GCA_049583775.1 Nocardioides sp. | reverse complement strand
TGGTGCTCTACCCCGGCACCTACCTCGACGACGACGTGCTCACCCATACCCGCGACGGCGCCGAGCTGGTCGACACCCAGAGCCTCGACCTCGAGCAGATGGTGTCGGTGATGATCGAGGCCCACGTCGCCGACCTGGACGTCGTCCGCCTCACCTCCGGCGACCCCTCGGTCTACTCGGCCCTGGCCGAGCAGACCCGCCGACTCGACGAGGCCGGCGTGCCATGGGACGTCACACCAGGGGTGGCCGCCTACGCGGCCGCGGCCGCGATCGTGGGCAGTGAGCTGACCGTGCCGCTGGTGGCCCAGTCGGTGGTCATCACCCGGGCCCAGGCCCGCTCGACGAAGATGCCGGAGACCGAGTCGCTCGCGGCGTTCGCGGCCACTCGCGCCACCTTGGCGCTGCACCTGGCGATCACCCGCGTGCGCGAGGTGATGGCCGAGCTCGCTGCCGACTACGGCACCGACTGTCCGGTCGTGGTGGTCTACCGCGCGAGCCAACCCGGTGAGCTCGTGCTGCGGGGCACCGTGGCCGACATTGCCGCCCAGGTCGAGGAGGCCGAGTTGAAGCAGGCCGCGGTGATCCTTGTCGGGCGCGCGCTGCATCGCGACGACGTCGCGGCCGGGGAGTCGTACCTCTACTCGCCAGAGCGGGACCGCGCCGGGAAGCGCTGAGCCTCGCCCGGCGTTGAGGTGGCATGAGTGACTTCTCCGCTCCTACTGTCTCCTTCGCCGGTGGCTTCGGTGTGCAGGCCTCCACCTATCGTGCGGCGCACCAGCTGCTCGTGGCCCGCGCTCCGCGCGAGGCGCTGGACCTGCTCGATCCGGCCATCGAGGCCGACCCGAGCGACCGCGGCCTGCGCAGCCTGCGCGCCTGGGCGCACCTGATCCAGGTACGCCTGAAGCGGGCGGAAGCCGAGCTGCGCCAGCTTGTCGAGGAGGACCCGTCAGACCTCTGGGCGCGCTATGCGCTCGGGCGCGCGTTGGAGCGGCAGTCGCGCCACGATGACGCGCTACCGCACTATCGGCTGGCCGCGGCGATGAGCGGCGACGTCGAGCACGAGGTGGCGGTGCTGCGCACCGAGCGCAGGCTGATGACCACGATCTCAGCCGACTGACTCCACCCACACTGGCTCACCCGGCGGACCGGGCGGTCCACACCTGCCCGGCCCGGGTGAGCGAGGTGCGCGAGGAGCCGATGATCAGCAGGCACTTCATGTCGATGGTGTCGGCGTCCAGCTCGCCCAGGGTGGTCACGAGCAGGGACTCCTCAGCTCGACCCACGTCGCGGCCGACGACGACGACCCGGTCGGCGGGCAACGTCTCGAGCAACAGCTTCTGCGCTTGCACCACCTGCTCGCGACGTGATCGCGACGCTGGGTTGTAGATGGCCAGCACCAGGTCGGCGGCGGTGATCGCGCGCAGACGCTCCTCGATCACCGACCAAGACTTCAACCGGTCGGACAGGCTGACCACCGCGAAGTCGCCACCGATCGGCGCGCCGGCGCGGGCAGCCACCGCCTGCACCGCGCTCACCCCGGGCAACACCCGGACAGGCACGGCCGGGAACTCGTCGGCCACCTCGAGCACGGCGGTCGCCATGCCGAACACCCCGGCGTCACCGCCGGAGACCACCGCGACCCGACCCCCCTCGGCGGCCAAACCGAGTGCGAGCCGCGCGCGGTCGAGCTCCACGGTGTTGCCCGAGGAATGGCGGGTGAGGCCGACCCGCTGCGGCACCCGGTCGACGTAGGGGGCGTAGCCGACCACGTGATCGACCTCGGCGAGGGCAGCCGACACCTCGGGTGTGAGCCAGTGGTCGGGGCCGGGTCCGAGGCCGAGCACCACGACGTGACCGGCCTCGGGTGCCTCGGTCGGCGCAGCCGACTCGGTCACAGGTGGCCGCCGCCGCGAGTCGCCCGAGACGACGATCAGCGAGAAGTACGGCACCGACTCGGCCTCCACCTGGGCCACGGGCATGACTCGCTCGTCGGCCTGCGAGGCGCGCTCGACGTAGACCGCGTCCTCGAGCCGGCCGGCGGCCTCCAGCGCCCGACGTACCGCGGGAAAAGTGCGACCGAGCTTCATGATGATCGCGCCGTCGGTGTCGGCCAGTCGTCGGGCGAGCTCGGGCTCGGGCAGCGTGCCCGGCAGCACGGTGAGCACGTCGGTCTGGCGCACCAGGGGCAACGCCGCCGTCGCGGTGGCCGCGGCGAACGACGGCACCCCCGGCACCACCTCGGTCGCGAACCGCTCGGCCAGCCGGTCGTGCATGTACATCGATGACCCGTAGAAGAGCGGGTCGCCCTCGGCCAGCAGCACCACGTGCCGACCGGCCTCGAGGTGCTGGGCGAGGCGGGCGGCGGACTGCTCGTAGAAGTCCGCGATCGCGCCGGCGTACCCGCCGGGGTGGTCGGTGCTGCCGGTCGTGACGGGGTAGCGCAGCTCCTCCTCGATCACGCCGGGGGGCAGCAGGTCGGCGGCGATCCGGCGTGCGTGCGACTGCTTGCGCACCCCGGCGTGGTAGGCCACGACGTCGGCCTCACCGATGAGGCGGGCCGCCTTGAGGGTGATCAGTTCGGGGTCGCCCGGGCCGAGGCCCACGCACGCGAACCGGCCAGGTGGCGAGGCGGTCATCACTCGACCTCCGAGGCCAGGGCGTTGACAGCCGACGAGGCCATCGCCGACCCGCCGCGACGTCCGCGCACGGTCACGAACGGGATGTCGATGCCGTGGGTGTCGGCGAACGAGGCCAGTGCCTGCTTCGACTCCGCCGCCCCGATGAAGCCGACCGGGCAGCCGACGATCGCGGCCGGTCGCGGGGCGCCGTCGACCAGCATCTCGAGGAGGTGGAACAGTGCCGTCGGCGCATTGCCGATCGCGACCACGGCGCCGGCCAGGTGCGGCTCCCACAGAGACACGGCCGCGGCCGTGCGGGTGGTGCTCCATGCCTGAGCCAGAGCCGGCACCCGCTCGTCGGTGAGGAAGCAGTGCACCTCGTTGTCGGCCGGGAGCCGTCCGGCGGTGATGCCCATCGCGACCATCCGGGCATCGGTGAGGACCGGCGCCCCGTCGGCTAGTGCCCGGCGTCCCGCCGAGGCCAGGTGGGGGTGGATGACCAGGTCGGTGACCAGGTCGGTCTGGCCGCTGCCGTGGATCATCCGCACTGCCACCTGCTCGGCGTCGGCCGGCACTCCGGACAGGTCGCTTTCGCGACGGATCGTGGCGAAGGAGTCGACGTAGATCGCCGGGCCGTCGGCTACGTAGTCGAAGCGACGGGTGGGGGGGCGAGGGTCGTTCATCGCTGGGCTCCAGTATTCAGGACGCCACGCCAGGGCGTGACCACGAGGTCGTGACCGGCGGCGGTGAGGGCGTCCACCAGGTCGGGTGCGAGCACCCCGTCGGAGATACGTAGGTGGTGCGGCCCGAAGGGCAGCGGATCGCTGCGCACGTTGGTCCGTGGGTCGCGCGGATGGTCGTCGGTGAGGGGAGCGGCCAGCTCGTCGACGTGCCACGGGGCGGTCACCCCGGGGTCGCGCACGCTCAGGAAGCGCCGCGCCAGCGCGACCAGCGCCGGCGCAGCCCGATCGAGCGGCACGACCTCGCCCCAACCCGTGCTGCCCACGCGCAGCTGCGCGCTGTGCGCGTCCACGACGACCAGGCCGAGGTCGGGCTCCCGGGTCGACAGGTCGCCCCGGCCGTCGTCCAGCACGAACAGGAAGCGTCCGGGCAGGTCGGCGAGCCCGGGGTCGGCGCACAGCAGCCGATCGAGCTCGGCGGCGACCGGCCGCAGGTCTGCGCGTCCCCCGACGAGCCCGGTCTGCGGGGAGACCATCACGTTTCGCGCCAGCTCGTGGGTGCGGCTCGGCAGCAGCCCGGTCGCCGCGATCGCCTCGACCACGTCGCTCGGCAGGAGGCCGTCGGCGTGCGGCATCGCGCGCAGCTGGAGATTCGCCCGGCCGGTGAGGTGGAGGTCGCCATCGCCGTAGCGCCGGGACACCTCGCTCAAGCCGGCAAGCTCGGATGCGCTGACGAGACCGCCGATGAGCCGGACGCGCACCAGCGCCCCGTCGTCGGCGAGCCAGGGCCGGAGCACACCGGGGCACAGGTCGCGCCGCGAGCGGGTAGGAACAGGGGACTCGGGAATCACGTCGTCCTTGGCGGCTCGGGCTGGTGCGCGTCGCCCTCATTCGCCTCGCAGCCGTGCACCACGAGGGCCAGCAGGTTTTCGGACTCGGGCTCAACCGGCGCGGAGCGCCTTCCCAGGTCCGATCGCCGCAACCCAGTGACTGCGGGCCCCTCTCGGCACCCGCTGTGCTCCGCCCGTCACCCACACCGCTGCGCGTCAGTCCCGGACTCGCACCGGGTTCCCGTGTGACTGGCGCTGCGAGCGTATCCGACCCGGGACCCGGCGATTCCGTTCGTCCACCCGGTGGGGATGAGGCGCCAGCCAGTCCCATGAACAAACCCGCTCAAGGGCGAACCTCCACGCTGGCACGAGGCCCTGACCGCCCGGTTGTTCATGCGACTGGTGGGCCAAAGTGGGCCGACCGCCGCCACAGGGCGGGCGTCGGGATACAGCAGGACACGGTCCGGCGCGTTGATGAAACCCCACCCCCATGGGTGAGTTTGTGTGTGTGCGCCGAGGGGATGACGACAGGAATGCCGGTCGTGATCGCCCATCGAGGATTCGAGCGGTAACCGGGCCTTCGAACAACGGAGAACCGGGCTGCACTCCCCATGAGGATCCGCGATGAGTTACTGCTTCGGATTTCGAGCTCGATCAACTCGGCGTCCGTTCGGCGCACGATCGAGCATGGAGTAGAACGTGGAACCGATTCCGGAAACTCGTAGGGCCGTCGAGGAGTACGGCCCCTTCGGTGCCGACGACCTACTCGAGGAGTTGCACGCCCGGGCTGTAGAGGTCCGTGGCGTCGTCCCTGACTGCGTAGGGCTCAGCCTCGCGGTGGTTCAGCACGGCATCACGTTCACGCTGGTTGCCACCGATGCTGAGATCGCTGGGCTGGACGCTGTCCAGTACCTCGACGATGGACCCTGTGTCCGGGCCGTTGACGCGGACTCGGTCGAGGTGTACTCCGCTGAGGACCCGCTGGCAGAAGGCGAGTGGCAGGCCTTCGCCGACGCCACGGCAGCCAGGGGGATCGGGAGCACGCTGACGCTGCCGATCCTGCATGATGGGGCCGCGATCGGGAGCATCAACCTGTATGCCGTCGGCCCACGGTCTTTCGACGGACACCACCACACCCTGGCGAGCATCTTCGGGGCCTGGGCGCCCGGCGCAGTCGTGAACGCCGACCTCGACTTCAGCACCCGCACCACAGCCGAGCAAGCACCCCAGCAACTCCGGGACCAGATAGACATCGCCCGCGCCACCGGCGTCCTGGTGTCCCTCTTCGACATCGACATTCCCGAAGCGCAACAACGTCTCGGTGAAGCGGCCAGACGGGCAGACGTCGATCCAGCGGTTCTGGCCCGAGTCCTCCTTCACCTACGTGATCCGAACACGCAAACCTAGGCCGAGGTGGCGCATGCACAACCAAGTTTCGACCCGGCACCTTCAGCGACTCGCATCCGTGACGATGACCGCCGCCGGCGCAGTCGGGGGCGCTGCCCTCGCTGCTGCAACCGCGGGCCTCGCGGCGGCGCGCAACACTCCCAGGCCCCTGCATCCCCGCGGGCGCTACTTCAACGGCACCGTCACTCGTACCGGGTCGCCGGAGACAAGCGGAGTGAGCTGGATTGACCAGGCAGGGACCGAGTCCGTCATTGTGCGGCACTCAGCGGCGATCGGAATTCCCTTCGGACTGCCCGACATCCAAGGGATAGCGATGCAGGTCGGCGTGTCGGCCGCCCCGGCGCATCTGCTCTTCGCGAATACGGGGCTGGGCCCAGCGTCGCGCTACCTGCTTGCCGCGAGCACCCGCCTCGACGGGCACGCATACTCAACCCTGCTTCCGTATCGGAGCCCGACCGGACCACTTCTCCTGGGACTTGAACCACGTTCGCCGACGCGACTGGATTTGATGTGGGCTCGCGGATCGGGTTCGTGGCAAACCTTTGGTGTGCTCGCGCTTGACGAGCCCTACGAAGGACCACCGATCTCCTTCGACCCGGTGCTGCTGACCCTCCCAGACCTCGAGCCCTATGCCTGGGTCAGCGCGCTGCGAGCGCCGTCCTATCGCGTCGCACGCCGCCACCGGGGGGACCGGTGCCACGTAAACCACTGTCAGAAATCCATCTGAGGGAACAGGAGAACCTATGGCTGTGAAAATTCGCCCGGTGGGCGGGGCGCTCGGCTGCCTAGTAATGATCGCGGTTTCCGTCATCGCATCCGTGCTTCTGACGGTGCTGGTCAATCTCATCCGCTAACAGGGACGTTGTCCGCTGCCAAACTCGACGCGATGGCACAACGAGGCGCGACGCAGAGCGCTCAGCGTTGGTTCCCAGCCCTCGGGGGAGGGCGGACGCTCCAGTGGGCTACTTGCTTCGGCTACTTGCTGCCGGGCCCAGTGTTCGGCTCGGGGGCCGAGCCACCCGGGGCGGCAGAAATACTGGCTGCCTTCCTGCGCCCAAACAATGCGGCGATCACACCGCCGATCAGGCTCCCCGCGACCATGATCCCGCTCTTCTTGATCATGCGGCCACCCCCGCCTTCACGGCCCCCTCGGTCTCAAAGAGCGCGTCGAGATCGACTAGACCGTGACGGATGCCCCACAACACCGCCTGAGCTCGGGTAATGACACCGGCCTTGCGGTACCCGGACCTGACGTATGTCTTCACTGAATTTATCGAGAGATATAACATCTGCCCGATCTCGGCGTTGGAATACCCAGACGCGATCATCGTCATGACTTGACGCTCGCGCTTGGTCAGCAACTCGGGTCGGCCATATGGATCTGCATCTGGAAGTTGGAGCGTGCAGTTCATAACTAAATCCTCCGTGATGAGACGCGGTTGGTTGCCTCCCCCGGGGGTGGGCCCGAGTCAGTCAAAGGAGTCATCCCCGCGATTCATCCCCCGAAACTCGTGGCGCTGAATCACACAGAATGTCTGCCGTCCCCTCAATCGTTTCCTCGGACTAATCGCCGCGCTCAGAGGTTGGAAGCGACCTCGGTGACGAGCGGGGTCCAGAAGTCGAGGTTGCTCCAACTGAGTTCGAGAGCAATGCCGTCAGGGTCACGGAAGTTGATGACGTCTGAGTAGGGCGAGTGGATGACTCCGGAGTGGGGCACTCCCAGGGCCTCTAGGTGTGCGGCCCAGGACCCGAGGTCCGCCGCCTCTGGTACCTGCAGTCCGAAGTGGTCCAGACCCACCCTGCGGGCGTCGAAATCGCTGATCAACGGGTCACGGTGCTGGATCAGACCGACGACGTAGGAGAACGTGGAGAGGTCGAAGAGGCCGTTGTACAGAACGTCGGTGAAGTACGGCGGTCCGATGTTCTTATCGTTGCTGACGACAGTGAGACCGAAGACCTGGCAGTACCACGCCGTGCTTCGTTCGAGGTCGCTGACAGTCAGGTTGACGTGGTTGTTGCCCACGAGTCTTAGCGTCATGGAAGGTCCTGGTCTGAAAGTTCGCTCCGGCCGGTGACGGCCCTGCGAGGCCTCAACGACCAGTGCCTGTCCACAGTCACGCACGACATCAGGACGAACACCGCACTCCTCGGCTCCGGTGACATTGGGCTTACTACGAGTGCGTCCCGGGCAGACCTGACGCGGAGGACCCGAAACCCCCGAGCTCCCCGGCACGGGACAGCATGCGTTGTGGGAGTCGAGCCAGACCCCGACTGGATGGCGGAGCAAGGCTTGCCCGTGTGAGGCTCGACGGTGGTCTCAGGCCAGACGGTTGAGTGCTTCAGTCATCTGGTCCTCGGTGTCGGACCCCACCTTCTCGAAGATCACCTTCACCACTGGCGCAGCGAGCTTGGCCGCCCCCTTCATCTCGATGTCGGCCACGTACTCGACCTCGCTGCCCGCACCGTCTGGCCGCACGGTGATCGTGTCGGTGGAGGTCGCCGTGTCGTTCTTGCCCACCAGTACCACGGTGTCGTCGGTGAGCTCGGTCAGCGTGTAGTCGAGCTCAGTCGAGACGCCCGCGATCTTCGAGACGTTGTGGAAGGTGGCGCCTACCATCACGGGCCCGGTGCCGTCGGTACGCACGCAGCTCTCAGTTCCCGGATCCCACTCCTCGGCGTGGGTGAAGTCCTTGAGGTACTCCAGAACGGTCGCGGGAGTCGGCTTGACGTGGAAGGTGCGGCTCACGGTCGTCATGGCTTCCACGCTAGGCGTGGGCCCGGGCGACCAGTACCACCCTTCGGGACGGACCCCTTCGCGACGCATCGGCGCTGGAGGCGGCGCCTGAGGAGGCGCTAGGGATGTAGCGGTGCCCCTTCGGGGTGGGGTTCGTTCGCCATCAAGTCTCTGAGCCGCTTGAGGCCGCGATGTCGAGCCACTCGCAGGGCGACCGCGCTAACGCCCAGGGCTTGGGCGGCTGATCTCGAGTCGAGTCCGAGAGCATCGATCAGACCCACAGCGTCTCGTTCACGCGGGGGCAATTGCGCAAGCAGCAGACTCATCCAGTCCTGGTCAAGAATCACCAGTGTCGTATCTGCCTGGTTGGCCGCGTGCTCGAGGCCGTCGGGGCTGGTTTGGCGCCGGTCGGTCCGGCGTCGCGCGTTGGCCTGCAGGTGCCGAGCGATACCGAACAGCCAGCCGGCGAACTGGTCGTCGTCGCCGGAGAAGTCAGCGATCTTGGATGCTGCGACCAGCCAGGCCTCCGCGGCCACGTCATCGGGTTCCGCAGCTGCGTCGCCGGTCGGGCGGGTACGTAGCCATGCGACGAGACGCCCGGCGTGAGCTCGATGAAGAGCACGCCAGGCGTCGGGTTCGCCGGTCCGAGCCAGCTCGACGAGACCGTCGTCAGCCATTCACACCCTTCGGGCTCTCGATCCGATCCGGCTGTGCCGGCCGATCCGGACGTGCCGGACGTTCCGGCCGATCCGGGCGGTCCGGCTGATCCGGGCGGTCCGGGCGGTCCGGCTTGGCAGGTCGGTCGGGCCGATCCGATCGGTCGGGGCGGGCCGGCCGGTCGGGGCGGTCCGGACGCTCTGGTTTGGCTTCTTTCGCCGGGCGGTCTGGCCGGTCAGGTTTGGTCTGCCCGGGTGGCTGCTCGGGCCGTTGACTCTGTGGCTGGTCGTCTCGGTCGCGTCGATGCTCGGAACCGGAGTCCTTCTCCTGCTTGCCGTCGCGACCGGGACGGTCGCGGTCGCGGTCCGGCTTGGTTGGCGCCGGGTCAGCGGTGCGTTGCGGCGTGGAGGGCTCCTCACGCGAGGGCTCGCTTGATGGCGTCTCACGATCGGGCGCAGGTGAAGTCGGTTTCTGCGGTCCGAACAGATCGGGGGTAGGTAGTCCGGGCACCGTCACGGCGCCGCCAGCCCAGGCCGCGCCCGTCGAGAGCGTGGCTACGGCAACTGCCGCGACACCCATCTTGGCGGCACCGGAGACCCCGCGCGCCGTGGGCGTGCTGGTGCGGGCCAACTGAGCCAGCTGCTCAACCAGGTGTTCTGGCGGTTCCAACTCGGGAACGTCCAGCGTCAGTCGACGGGGCAGAGGCTTCAACGTCGCGGTTCCCTCCTGGTCGGCAGTTCTCAACTCTCTTCATCACCACATGTCGTGGGCACCGCAACGTGTTACATCCAGCCCATAGTGGCGGCCGATGTAACGCATCAGCCCGTTCGCGGCATGTACGGGGTGACAGTCCACCCACTGAAGGGAACCATCATGCGCACATCCACCCGTTTCGCCAGCGTCGTCGCCGGTCTGACCTTGGCACTGGGCACCACCACGATCGCCTCGCCGGCCGATGCCAAGCCCGCCCCGTGCGCGCAGGAGCAGAAGCAGGTCGACCGCGCCGAGGATGCCCTCGCCCGCGTCACCGCTGTGTTCGAGCGTCAGAAGGAGAAGGTCGCCAAGGCCAAGGCCGAGGTCCGCCAGTCCGAGACTGCCCGCGAGCGCCAGGAGGCCAAGAAGGCTCTGTCCGAGGCCAAGCACGACCGCGACAAGGCTGCCCGCGCCAAGAAGGCTCAACAGCAGCGCGTCGAGAAGGCCAACGAGCGACTGACTGAGTGCCAGGCCGAACAGGCGAGCTGACAGCCACCCTGTACCCGGGCTCGACCGGGCGCGTGACTCGGGGACGCGCCCGGTCGGTTCGGATTCACCGCATGACCGGGCTGACGATTCAGGACGCGGGTATCGAGCCGTGGAAGTGTCCGAGTTTCCAGTCGTGGCCATCGCGGATCAGCCACAGAGTGAGCCTGAAGGCGGAGCGTTCGGTGGTGTTGCCGTCGTTGGTCTCCACGTGGCCTTCGGCGGCGGCCAGCAATGTCGAGTCGTCGTGGTGGAGGATCGCCCACTCATCCAGGATCCAGCGAACAGTGTTGGCTTCCACCACGCGACGCAGGTAGGTGTCGGTGGCCTCCGCTCCGAAGTTTGCCTGCGCTGAGCCGAAGAGCACCACGTCCTCGGCGCACATCGCCCTGAGTGTCGCCACGTCGCGAGCCGCGATGCCCGCCTCGAAGCGGTCCAGCAGTGCGCGTGCTGCGGCGATCCCGTCATCGGTCATGGTCAGAGGCTAGGCGAGCACGCATCCGCGCTCTGTCCGAGGCACAAGCGGTGGCGCTACGCCTCATGGGTGGTCCGCTGGGACAGCGCCATCCCTAACGTCGAGGTGGGAGCACTGCCGTGCTCCGACCCAGCCTCAATCTGAAGGTGAGTGCCATGTCGACCGACGCAATAGTCCTGCTCAAGACCGATCACAAAGAGATCCTGAAGACCTTCCGCGAGTTCGAGGCCGCCGGGGATGACGCGTACGTGCGCAAGGGGCAGTTGGTCGAAAAGATCATCAAGCTCCTCACCGTTCACACCTACATCGAGAACGAAGTCATGTACCCGCGGGTCCGCGAGCTGCTGCCCGAGCTCGAGGACGACGTGCTCGAGTCCTATGAGGAGCACCATGTCGCCGACCTGCTGGTGATGGAGCTGGTCGGTATGAAGCCGGATGCGGAGCGGTTCACCGCCAAGACCACCGTGCTCATCGAGAATGTCCGCCACCACATCGAGGAGGAGGAGCAGGAGTGGTTCCCGCAGGTGCGCGAGGGCCTCGGACGTAAGGCCCTACAGGAGCTCGGTCAAGAGATGCTCGACGCCAAGAAGAAGGCACCGACCAAGCCGAGCCAGCCGAGCGCCCTGAAGAAGACCGTCGACGCGGTCATAAAGTAGGCGGAGATTCGGCTCAATCGAGCGCGTCAGCGTCGGGGCCCTGCGTGAACTCGGCGACGAAGAGTCGGGCGCCGCCCGGGAGCGGGTGGGGGCGCACGGTGAGCTCGCGCAGTGCCTCCTCTCCATCGGCTTTGACCACCGGAACGGTGATGGCCAGGTTGAGCAGGGGATCCCGGCCGTTGCTGACGTGGAGGGTGGTGCCGGCCACATGTGCCTGTTGATAGCGCTGCGGCACGATGCAGGTGACGGGTCGTCCGGTGAGCTCGTCGGGCGTGGCGTAGCCGAGGATGCTCAGGGCGCTGCTGCTCACCGCCACGATCACGCTGGCCTCGTTGGTTGCGAGCAGGGCCTGCGTCGAGTCGTTGACCTCACTGGCGTCCCAGCCCTCCACGCGCAACAGCTCGGGATCAGTGATCTGCTGTGCCTCCACCACTTTCCACGGCACGGGCGAGCGAGCGTCGTGCACCTGCGCAAGGACCTCCTGGCACAGCCACCGCGACATTTGCCGGATCTCTGGCTGCGTAGGTGGTACGAGGAGCTGACCAGCCGATGCCGCCGTCAGGGCCTCGCCGATCAGGTCGTTGAGCACCGCGAAGTGCGCGACAGACGCGTACGGGACGGTCAGGGTCAGGGCCGCTGCCGACACCTGCGGCTCGACAGCCAGGCTCATCACGACCTCTGGCGCGGCCCCGAGTTCTGGAGTGGGCACCTGCTCGTGCAACAGGTTCATGGCATCACTGCCCTGCGCGTGTCGTTCCAGCATCGCCGGGTCGTCGTCGAGACGCATCAGCAGGTACTCACGAAGCAGGGCCGAAGCGTGCTCGTGCCAGGCCGCGTGCATCAGGAGCGGCACATTGAGCAGGGTCACCTCTGCGCTCGCCTCAAGGGCTACATCGGGCAGTGGCTCCTCGTCGGGTGACGCGAACGGCAGCCCGGCGGGGTCCTCGATCTCGAACCACACCACCTTGCCGTTGCCGAGTCGGATGGTGTCCCACCGAGTGACCAGGCTGTCCATCAGGTGCAGGCCGCGCCCGGTTCCCGAGGAGGCCGAGTAGTCGCGTCGGATGGGTAGGTGCGTGCTCGCGTCGGCGACGTCGACGCGCAGCCCCGAGCCGGTGAGGGCGAGCGTCAGGTGGATCTCGCTGCCAGCGTGCACCAGTGCATTGGTGACCAGCTCGCTGACGGCGAGCTGCGCGTCGTCGCTGACCGCCTCCATCGTCGTCGACGCGAGCAGCGAGCGCACCAGTCGTCGCGCCTGCCCGGCGCTGGTGCCGGCGAGCGGCAGCACGTACGCGTTGCGTTGGAGAGCCGATGGGGAGTCGAGCTGCTCGGACGCGGGGGCACGATGTTGGTCATCCTCATGTGGCAGCTGCTTGCGGTACTCGACCGAGAGCAGGGCCAGGTCGTCCTGCAGCTGTGCTCCGGTCAGGTGGCGGACGGCGTCCAGCAAGGAGTCGAGCTGGTCGGCGAACGGTGCCGAAAGAGCCAGGTCCCACAGCGGATCGGGATCGATGAAGCTGCGGTCGCTCTGGCGGGCTTCCAGGAGCCCGTCGGTGAACATCACGAGCCGATCACCGTCTGACATTTGCCCGACGGTGGGCTCGGGGGTGGCGCCCAAGCCCAACGGCAGCGACGGGATCGCGTCCAGCACCTGCCATCCGGTGCCGCGCAGCATCACCGGCGCCGGATGGCCACAGAGCACGAGGCTGAATCGTCCCTCGTGGTCGACGTCCACGAGTGCTGCAGTCACGAAGTCCTCGTCGTCGTCGAGGTAGACCTGCACGTGCTTGTCTAGCTGACGGGCCAGCTCTTCGATGGAGATGTCGAGCACTGCCAAGGACCGAAAACCACCGAGGACGATGGTGGCGGTGCGGATGGCCTCGAGCCCCTTGCCGCGGCCGTCACCGATCAGGAGCCGGAGGCGATCAGGCAAGGCCGCCACTTCGTAGAGGTCGCCACCGATCTGCGCCTCCTCGACGGCGCTCACGTAGCGGGCCGAGAGAGCGAACGGACCGACCTGCGCGGGTGGCGGTGCCAAGATGGCCTGCTGCGCCGCTGCCGCCACGCGCATCACCTCGGTGAGTCGCTTGGACTGGCGGGTGTAGTTGTCGGCGTTGCTCAAGGCGGTGGCGATCAGCGAGGAGATGTCGACCAGCAATTCGAGATCCGCCGGGCCGTACCGTCGAGCCGACTCGGCGTAGGCCAGGCTCACGGCCCCGATCGCCTCGTCGTCGTAGCACAACGGGGCGACGACCGCGCTGACCAGCCCGAGACGTTTGAGCAGGGTGGCGTGGGCTTCGTCGATCGCCGCGGCGTCCACCAGCTCGTCAGGGACGGTCACGTGCAGTTCGGGCTGCCCGGTTCGAACGACCGCCCCGGCGCCCGTCGGAGCCGACATGTCGGTGGGGATCGAGGCGAGCATGTCCTGCGCCCAGGCACTGGTGTCGGGGTCGCTGTGCCACAAGGCGGTGGTCTCCAACATTTCGTCGCGCAGGAGGTGGAGCGAACACCAGTCTGAGAGTCGGGGCACCAGTAGCCGACGGACCTCTTCCAAGGTCTCGTCCCAGTCCAGGCTGCGTGACAGCACGCGGGAGGTCTCGGCGAGCAGCTCGGCACGCCCGACCTCCGCGTCGCGCACCGCCAACGCCTTCGCCCGTTGCGTGGCTGCGCTCAGCGCCCCTGCCAGGGAGCCCAGAAACCCTCGCTCCTCTTCGGACTCGATGACTCCCACGGGAAACGTCAACGCGAGCAGGCCGGTCGCCACGCCCTCGTGTATCAGCGGCAGCACGTGCAGGCTGCGGTCGTCGTGGTAGTAGCTGGCCAACGTCGGGAAGGCGTCGATGATCGAGAGTCGGTCGGGCAGGTGCAGCGCCACGCCGGTGCGTACGGCGACCGCACCGGGAACGTCGGCGTCCAGCGGGATCACGGCGTACTGGTCGGCCTCAGGTCCGCCGCGACCAAACCAAGACACGGCTTCCAGCATCCGGTCGTCGTTGAGCTGGTAGATGTTGGCTGAGGCTGCCCCCAGCCGTTCGGCGGATTTTCCGAGGAACGCGTCGGCCACCTCGACCACGCTGCGCGCGCCGGTGAGCTCCACTGCCAACGCGTCGAGGAGCTCTTGTGCGAGCCGGCTGGTGTGCCGCATCCGGCGCAGGAGCCGAGCGGCAAGGTGTGCTGCGAGCACGGAAGCGCCGCTGGCCACGACACAGCTGAGGAACCTGATCGACCACGCGGGTTCACCCAGCGTGCCGTGCCACACGCCCGACGAGAACGCGGCAGTCACAGCCAGTCCGGCCACCGCTGCGGTCCGCCGGGGCTGGCTGCTGATCGAGGAGAGAATCGCCGCGGTGGCGTAGACCCCGCTCAGCTGGATGTCGAGAACAAGGTCGACCAGGAGCGCGCCGAGCAGGAAGAGCAGCCCGAGCGCCGGCGCCACGACCCCTCGACCACCGACAGGCACGGGTTCCAACTCCACTTCCTCGACAAGGCGTACGACCGAGTGACGTGCCCGCGGCCAAGATAACCCGATGTACCCCAGCTTCGCTGCCGTTGCCGCAGCAGGCGAGATCAGACGCGGGCCATCGACGCACGTTGCACGGGGCGCGACCCGAGGCGAGGGGTGTCGTCTGAGAAGTCGCACGCCCGCCCTGCGTTCGCTGGCGACATGCGTTTCTAGGGGGCGTAGGAGACACCGTTCGCGACCTCGACGACCTGTTCGCGACTAAAGGTTCCCGGCGCGGAGACGAGGTACGCCTGACCGTCGGCGACCTGGGCCAAGAGGATCCAGGCTTCGCTGTTCTTCCCCACGAGAGCGTCTCGGGCGTGCACTCGCGCGGTGGTGACCTGGTCGACGTCGTACGCATGCGCGAAGTCCTCAGGCAGCTTGTCCACGAGCGCGACGGTGAGGTCATCCCCGCTTGGCCCGTTGTCGGGCGACAGCATGAGGATGCGGTCTTCCTTGTAGGCGGTCAGAGACCACCCCGCGGGGGCGACGCTCAGGCTCAGGTCCACTGGCTGGGGACGATCTAGGAGCGACTCGGCGAATGCCTCGACTCGACCGGCCTCGGCGTAAGTGCCCTGGCCGGTGACGCGCGTCCACTCACCGTTGTCGTCTCGCCACACCACCGAGACAGTGGGAGTGGCGGTGGTCGTCCCGTCGAACGCCACGCCGTGGAAGAGCGTCCCGTCGTGGCCGGAGATATCCACTGATTCGGTGTCGTCGGGGATGGTCCAGAAGTCTTCGCTGTCCACATTCGTCGTCACGGTCAACCCGTCTGGCGACCGGGCACCGTAACGCGCGGACATGAAGTTGGAGTCCATCTCGAAGATGGGTTCGCCCAGCCCGGCCGGAACGTCGGACGGGGTGAGTGGGAAGGAAACGGGGTCGACGGGCGCAAGTGCGATGGCACCAGCGTTCTCTAGCCCCAACAGCGACGGCGCGGCAACCAGAACCCCCGCGGCAGAGGCAGCAACGAGGCCAATGGCGAATCGTCGCCGGATCGACCCGACATGACCGTTGCTCTCGCCACGCGTCGGCGAGGTGCGCGGGCCGGTGGCTTGCTCGACCTCGTCAAGGAGCGTCATGCGGGCGCGGAGGAGGACGTCGTCGTGCAGCGGGGTTGCTGCGGGTCCGTGGGCTTTGAGCAGTGCGAGGTCGTTCATCATGACTCCAGGTGGGGTTCAGGCGTGATCAGGACGGGGAACTGCTGTGCTGGGATTCGGTCACCCGTCCCTGTGCGGCGGCCGCTGGTGGCAGGGGCGAGGTACGCCCTCAGTTGCCGTCGTGCGCGATGAAGTCGCGACCGCACGGTTCCAACAGGGACCTCTAGTACTGCCGCGACCTCGGCGTAGGCGAGATCGCCCCACGCAACGAGTAGGAGCACCTCTCGGTCTCGTGTCTCCAGGTCTGACAACGCGGCCGCCAGTCTTGGGCCGAGCGACTGGGCGTCCGCCCTGTCGACCGCGACCTCGAAGTCGTCTGCCGAACCGAACTCGCACACCCCGTGGGTGGTGACGGACCTGCTGAGTGCTCGGTATCGAGCTACCTCTTCTCGGTGGTGGCGCCGGATGAGGTTCGCTCCGATGCCGAAGAGCCACGGACGTACGTCCACGCGGTCTGCCCGGTAGTCGCCGCGTTTCCGGAACGCGGTCAAGAAGGTCTCGCTGAGCAGATCGTCTGAGAGGTCGCCCACCCGTCGACTGAGGTAGCGATGGATCGCGGGCGCATGCCGGTCGAAGATCTCAGCGAACACCTCGGGATGGTGCAGCGACGTGCGCATGAGCTCGTGGTCCGTGCGTGGTCCCAGGAGCGGAACGCTGGGAGGTGACTCATCTCGGATTGCTTTCACACCCCCTTATCGCGCTTGGAGGGTTACGAGTTCACGGAAGCGGTCAGCTTCACCAAAAACCCCGACGTCAGAAGTCAATCAGGCAAGTTCGAGAAGCACGTGCAGGGCG
>JBAUWM010000348.1:0-3780 GCA_049583775.1 Nocardioides sp. | reverse complement strand
GAGCACGTAGACGACGACCTCCGTGGACACGAGGGTCAGTCTTCCACCGGTGGCTGGTCGAGCTCGGTTGCCATGCGATCGAGCAGCGCGTCGACCTCCGACATCCGGTAGCCGCGGAAGGCGATCGAGAACCGCACTTGGCGTAGGTCGCGCCCCGCAAGCCGCCGGTCGGCCGGCACGGTGGCGTCGGGACGGTCGTCGAACTCCTCGACCATGGCGCCGCCGCGGCCCGCGGCGACGAAGCCGACCACCCCCATCACGAGCACGACCACGATCGTGAAGAACCAGATCATGTCGACTCCCGCGAGGCGACCATCAGCGCGATCGCCTCGTCGACGTCATCGGTGAGCACCAGCCGATCGAGGTCGGACTGCGTGATCATGCCGTCGGCCAGCACGGTGTCACGCAACCAGCCGAGGAGTCCGTTCCAGTAGGCGGTGCCGAGCAGCACGATCGGGAAGGCGGTGACCTTCTCGGTCTGGGCCAGGGTGAGCGCCTCGAACAGCTCGTCGAGCGTGCCCATGCCGCCCGGGAGGACGATGAAGCCCTGCGAGTACTTCACGAACATGGTCTTGCGCACGAAGAAGTAGCGGAAGTTGATGCCAGCGTCGACCCACTCGTTGAGCCCGGCCTCGAACGGAAGCTCGATGCCCAGGCCGACGCTGACCCCGCCGGCCAGGCTGGCTCCCTTGTTGGCTGCCTCCATCGCACCCGGGCCGCCTCCGGTCATGACGGCGAAACCCGCCGCGGCGAGCTTGCGACCGACATCCTCGGCCATGGCGTAGGACGGGTGGTTGACCGGCGTGCGGGCAGAGCCGAACACACAGATCGTCGGCCCGAGGTCGGCCAGCGCACCGAAGCCCTCCACGAACTCTGCCTGGATGCGCATCACGCGCCACGGATCGGCGTGCACCCAGTCGGTCGGGCCGCGCTCGTCGAGCAGCCGCTGGTCGGTCGTGCTGCCGTCGACCTGGCCGCGCCGTTGCACGAGGGGTCCCTTGAACTTCACGTCAACCACTCCCTCAACACTCGCTCACAGCGCTCGATGTGCTCGATCGGCACATGCTCCTCCTGCTTGTGGGCCAGCATCGGGTCTCCGGGGCCGAAGTTGACCGCCGGCACGCCGAGCCCGGTAAAGCGAGCGACGTCGGTCCACCCGAACTTCGGATTGACCTCGCCGCCCACCGCCTCGATGAACGCCTGTGCTGCCGATCGGTCGAGGCCAGGTAGGGCCCCCGGGGCGGTGTCGGTGAGCGTCACGTCGAAACCGTCGAAGAACTCGCGCACGAACTGCTCGGCCTCGGCCTCGCTGCGGTCGGGGGCAAAGCGGAAGTTGACCTCCACCACGCACTCGTCAGGCAGCACGTTGCCCGCGACGCCGCCGCGGATGAACACCGCGTTGAGGCCCTCGTGATACTCCAGCCCGTCGATGACTGGACGCCGCGCCTCGTAGTCGTTGAGCCGCTGCAGCACCGCGGCCGCGCCGTGAATGGCGTTCACCCCACGCCAGCTGCGGGCCGAGTGAGCGCGCTCGCCGTGCGTGCGCACCTCAACCCGCAGGGTGCCTTGGCAACCTGCCTCCACCACGGCGTTGGAGGGCTCCATCAAGATCGCGAAGTCGGCCGTCATCAGCTCGGGGTCGCTCTGGCTGAGCAAGTTGAGGCCGTTGAACTCCGCCTCGATCTCTTCCGCCTCGTAGAGGATGAAGGTGAGGTCGCGGTTGGGCTCGCGCACCGTGGCGGCGAGCCGCAAGATCACGGCGTCCCCGCCCTTCATGTCGCACGTGCCGAGACCGTGCAGCAGGCCGGCGGCCTCGTCGAGGCGGCTGGGCAGGTTGTCGTTGAGCGGCACCGTGTCGAGATGACCCGCGATGACCACCCGTTCGGCGCGTCCGAGATCCGTGCGAGCAACGACCGTGTTGCCGCGCCGGATGGTGGTCAGGTGCGGCAGTTGCGACAGCGCCGCCTCGACGGCGTCGGCGATGGCCTGCTCGTTGCGGCTGACCGACTCGATGTCGACGAGCGCGCGGGTCAGGCTCACGGCGTCCTGGGTGAGGTCGAGTGGCATGCCGGTAGTCAATCAGGGCCCGAATGGACCAGTCCCAAGCCACCCGATCGGACTGTTATCCACCATTCATCTCAATTGGGGTGCGCGATGGCCGATCGAGGCGTTACATGGAAGTAGAACGATCCAATCCAGGAAGGAGCACAACGATGTGCGACCACTCACCGAAATGCCCGGAGATCAACTCGCCGGAGTGCTGTAGCGCGCACGTGGTCTCCGACCACATGGAGCAGGGCTGGTGCCGGCTGTGCAACGGCGTCATCCTTTTCGACGACGGCCACTACCTCACCCCTGACGGCCAGGACCACTTGCTCGCCCGCTCTGCCTGAGAGTCCACCCGGTAGAACCCAGTTGGTCAGTCGGGCGGGAAGACACAGAACTCGTTGCCCTCGGGGTCTGCCAGCACTGACCAGCCCTGCATGTCCCAGAGCCGGCTGGCACCGGCACCCTCGAAGTCGTCGACGTCTCCGATGACGTCCCAGTGCATCCGGTTCTTGCCCGCCTTCGCCTCCGGGACCGGTGCGAACACCCAGGCCTCGAACGGCATGCCGGGCACGTCCTCCAGCCAGCACCAAGCCTCGCCATCGTTGCGCGCCTCGACGCCGAAGCGATCGGCCCACCAGCGAGCCATCCCTGGGGCGTCGACGGCATCCACGACCAGCTCGTACACGCGGTAGCCGCCCAACGACGACATCCGCTCAGCGTCCCGCACGAAGGCGCACAACTCGTTGCCAGCCGGGTCCTGCATCACCGTCCATGGCTGGTCGTCGTCGATGACGACCGCACCCAGGGTCTCGAGCTCGACAGCGGCACCCACGTGCACGTCCAGGTGCACCCGGTTCTTCACCACCTTGGGCTCCGGCACCGGGCACAGCGCGATTCCTCCGCCGCGCACCCCTGGAGGTCCCACGACATCGCCGGGCTGGGTCGGGTCCTTCTCATACGCCTGGTAGTGCCCACCTGTGGCGGCCGCCCAGAACTCGCCAATGCGTCGATAGTCGCTCCCCGCGACAACGTCGAGGCACAGCTCCCGCCAGGTGGCCGGCATCAGGCGCGCACCACCGCGACCGAGGCCCTCTCGCCGTCGCCGACCGGCACGTCATCCGTTGCGGCGTCTCCAGCGACCACTTGGTACGACGTTGCGAGCGTCTCGGCGGCAATGAAGGCCTCATGGGTTCGAGCCGCAGCCTGGACGGCGTCCGCGCCGCCGATAGTGAGGGAGATCCGGTCGACACGTCGAGCCCGGCGTCACGGCGCGCCTGCTGCACCGCGCGCACCAGGTCGCGCGCCAAGCCCTCGGCCGCGAGCTCAGGGGTGACGGCGGTGTCGAGCACCACGAAGCCACCGCCTGGCAGCACGCCCGTGGCGGAGTCGGCGTCGGCCGACCCGGCGACGGTCTCGAGCGTGAACTCGCCCTCCACGAGGGCGAGCCCACCCGAGGTGACGCTGCCGTCGTCGGCCACCGACCAGTCGCCCGACTTCGAGCCCTTGATGGCGAGCTGCACGTCCTTGCCCAGGCGGGGACCTGCGGCCCGCGCGTTCACGGTCAACTTCTGCTCGACGCCGTACGCCGCGGCTTCGTCGCTGTCGGCCGCAACCAGCCGCACCGACTTCACGTTGACCTCGTCGGCCACGATCGACTCGAACCCGGCGAGAGCCTGAGGGTCAGCTACCACGACCGTCAGCGTCGACAGCGGCAGCCGGTTGCGCAGGTTG
>JBAUWM010000347.1:0-2660 GCA_049583775.1 Nocardioides sp. | reverse complement strand
GGTGAGCCCAGCCGCCTCACGTGAAGCGGCCTCGGTCGCCAGCCACTGGGGCCACGTCGACGGCCACGTCATGAGAGCACCGCCGCTCGCGCGATGGCGGCGCAGATCTGCCGCACCTCGGCGTCGGTGGAGACATACGGCGGCATCGTGTAGATCAAGTCGCGGAACGGCCGCAGCCAGACGCCCTCGGCGGCCGCAGCCTCGGTGGCCTTCACGACGTCGACCTCGTGGTTGAGCTGCACGACGCCTACTGCGCCGATCGTGCGCACGTCGACGACGTTCGCGAGCGCCGCGCAGTCGTGCAGCCCCGTCTGCAGAGCGCTGTTGATGCGCGCGACCTGCGCGGCCCAGTCGTTCTCCACCAGTAGATCGAGGCTGGCCAGGGCCACGGTGCATGCCAGCGCGTTGCCCATGAACGTGGGCCCGTGCATCAGCACGCCTGACTCGGACGCCGAGATCTGGCGGGCCACCTCGTCGGTGCAGAGCACGGCGGCCAGCGATAGATAGCCGCCGGTCAGTGCCTTGCCCACGCACAACAGGTCGGGCACCACGGCGGCTGCCTCGCTGGCGAAAAGCGTGCCGGTGCGGCCAAAGCCGGTGGCGATCTCATCGAAGATGAGCAAGAAGTCGTGCCGGTCGGCCACCTCGCGCAGCACTGTGAGACAGGCCGGGTCGTAGATCCACATTCCCCCAGCGCCCTGGAGGATCGGCTCGACGATGATCGCGGCGACCGCGTCGGCATGCGCCTCGGCCAGCTCAGCGAACTGCGCCGTCCACTCGGTCAGGTCGGCGCCGCGCGCTGGGGGCCGCGGCGCGAACAGTTGCTCGGGCAGCACGTCGGCGAACATCGAGTGCATGCCGCCCACCGGGTCGCAGACGCTCATGCAGCCGAAGGTGTCTCCGTGGTAGCCGCCGCGCACCGTCAGCATCCGGGTGCGGGCGGGCCGTCCACGACCGCGTTGCGCCTGCAACGCCATCTTCAACGCCACCTCGACGCTCACCGAGCCGGAGTCGGCAAGGAACACTCGATCGAGGCCTGCAGGAGTGATCTCGACCAGCCGCTCGGCCAGTCGGACGGCAGGCGCGTTGGTCAGGCCACCGAACATCACGTGTGCGAAGTCGACGGAGCGAACCGCGGCATCGAGGACGGGCTGGCCGTAGCCGTGAATCGCGGCCCACCACGACGACATCGCGTCGATCAGCTCGCTGCCGTCGTCCAGGGTCAGCCGGACGCCGGATGCTCCGGTCACCATCCGAACGGGAGTCGGGTCGGTCATCGACGTGTAGGGATGCCACACGTGCTCACGGTCGAACGTGAGCAGGCGATCGCTCCCGTCGACGACCATGGGTGCCGTCGTCAGGCGTTGGGGCGTTCGGCGGTACCGGCCCCGCGGCGACGGGCGACCGGGTTGTGCGCGCCGACGAGGTCGGCTTCCTGCGCCTTCTCCTCCTCAGACCCGAGCACGACGAAGCCGTTGTCGCGGATCAGCTCGAGGTCAGCCTCGGCGGCCTGGCCCTCGGAGGTGAGGTAGTCGCCGAGGAAGATCGAGTTGGCCACGTGCAGCGCGGTGCCCTGGAGCGAGCGCAGGTGCATCTCGCGTCCGCCCGCGATCCGGATCTCGCGGTCGGGGCACACGAACCGCGCCATTGCGAGGATCTTCAGGCAGCGGCTGGGGGAGAGCTCCCACGTGTTCTCGTAGGGCGTGCCGTCGAACGGCATCAGGAAGTTGACCGGGATGGAGTCCGACTCCATCGCCCGGAGGGCGAAGAGGGCCTCGACCAGTTGCTCGTCGGTCTCGCCCAGACCAGCGATCAGACCGCTGCAGGGGGACAGGCCAGCAGCCTTGACCTTGCCAACCGTGTCGACCCGGTCAGCGTAGGTGTGGGTCTGCACGATCTGGTCGTGGTGCGACTCGGCGGTGTTGATGTTGTGGTTGTACGCATCGACGCCCGCGTCGCGCAGACGCTCGGCCTGGCCGTCCTTGAGGAGGCCGAGGCACGCGCAGATCTCGACCTCAGGGTGCTCGGACTTGATCGAGCCGACCATGTCGGCCACCCGCTCGACGTCCTTGTTGGTAGGGCCGCGGCCGCTGGAGACCATGCACACCCGGGTGGCGCCGCCCTTGAGACCGGCCGCAGCCTGCTCGAGCGCCTCGTCGGTGTTGAGCCACTTGTACTTGAGGATGTCTGCGGTCGATCCGAGCGACTGCGAGCAGTAGTTGCAGTTCTCAGGGCACAGACCCGACTTGAGGTTGACCAGGTAGTTGACCTTGACGGTGTTGCCGAAGTGTTCGCGGCGCAGACGCCCGGCCGCAGCCACCACGTGCATCAGCTCGTCGTCGTGCGCACGAAGCACGGCCAGCGCGTCGTCCTCGGTCGCCGGCTTGCCGTCGAGAATCGAGCTCGCAAGCTGGTCGAACGACGTGGTCATGTGCACTCCTCGGGGTCGGGGCCCAGGTCTACCTCCGGGGCACTCAGTATGACGCCCCGGCTCGGTGCGGAGGTCGGCGGTCTACGCCTCGGGCAGGTCGATGACAGCGCCGTGCAGCTCGGCGAGCGGTGGCCAGGTCGACCGCGGCCAGCGACCCGGCCGGTGGTGTCGAGACCCCCCACCGGTGGTCGAGCAGCGAGCTTTAGCGAGCGTCGTCGAGACCCGGTGA
>JBAUWM010000346.1:0-4221 GCA_049583775.1 Nocardioides sp. | reverse complement strand
CGCGGAGCGCCTCGCCCTTCTTGCCCGTGATCTCGTCGGCATGGGTGATGACGTTGTCGAGCCCGTCGTACTGGTTGATCCAGCGCGCGGCGAAGCCGGGGCCGACGCCGGGCACGCCGGGCAGGTTGTCTGAGGTCTCACCCACGATGGCGGCCAGCTCGGGGTAGCGCGCGGGCGGAACGCCGTACTTCTCCTCGACGGCGGCCGGCGTCATCCGCGCCAGGTCGGAGACGCCGCGCATCGGATAGAGCACGGTCGAGTGCTCGGTGACCAACTGCAGCGAGTCGCGGTCGCCGGTGAGGATCAAGACGTCCATGTCGTCGGCGAGGGCCTGAGTGACCAGGGTCGCGGTGATGTCGTCGGCCTCGTAGCCGGGCTTCTTGAGGAACGGGATGCGCAGCGCGTCGAGCACCTCCTCGATCAATGGCAACTGGCTGCTGAACTCACCTGGGGTCTTGTTCCGCTTTGCCTTGTACTCGGAGTACTCCGCCAGCCGGAAGGTCTGCCGCGAGACGTCGAACGCGACGGCCACGTGCGTGGGCTGCTCGTCACGGAGCACGTTGATGAGCATCGAGGTGAAGCCGTAGACAGCGTTGGTGAACTGGCCCGTCGTGGTGGAAAAGTTCTCGACCGGCAGCGCGAAGAATGCACGGTAGGCCAGCGAGTGGCCGTCCAGCAGGAGCAGGCGGGGCCTCGAGGTCGTCGCGGTCACGCCCACACCCTAGGCCGTGCTTCCGACAGCCGTGGGGGCGGACACAATGGCTTCATGACCGATGACACCACGCCCTCCACGCCCATCGACGTCGACGCGTTCCTGGCCTCCATGCCGATGGGCAGTCTCAACGAGAAGATGGGGATCGAGCTGCTCGAGGTCTCGGTCGAACGGATCGTCGCGACCATGCCGGTGGCCGGCAACGAGCAGCCCTACGGACTGCTGCACGGTGGCGCCTCCGTGGTGCTGGCCGAGTCGATGGGCTCGATGGGCAGCACCCTGCACGCGGCGCCCTTGGGCAAGGTGGCGGTGGGTGTCGACATCAACGCGACCCACCACAGGTCCGCGATGTCAGGCACGGTTACCGGCGTCGCGACGCCCATCCATCTCGGGCGCACGATGGCGGCCTACGAGATCGTCATCTCCGATGAACGTGGCAAGCGGGTGTGCACGTCACGCATCACCTGCGCACTGATCCCGAAGGACAAGGTGGGTCTCTAAGTCTGTCGTGACCTATGGGTCACGTGGAAGAGGCCGACTCGCTTCGCCGCATGGATCGACGCGCCGCGAGCACCCGCGTGAGGTGACGGCTACCGGTCGTGGACGCCACGGGCACTGGTCGCTGCGCCTCGAGCCGGCCGCGGATGATGGCGGTCGGCGCCGAACGGAACATCGCGTGCGGTCCGAGGCCGAGTCGCGCCATGAAGCGGTTGGCTTCGCGCGTGCCGGGGGCGACCCCCGTAGACACGTGAGTTGCTCCCACCTCTTCGGCGAAGGCGACGGCGGCTTCCATGAGCGTGCGACCGATGCCGCGCCGCCGGAACTCGGGCGCCACGTGCGGCGAGACCGCCTGCACCGACTGATCGAGGTTCAGGCCCGTCACGGTGGTGACGCGCAGCAGCACGGCGCCTGCTGCCGAGCCTTCACACTCAGCCACGACGAGCCGCTGCTCGGGTGAGTTCATCGCCGCCTTGACGATGAGCTGGACGTCCGCCGCCTGGTCACGGCGATCGGCCCGGCGCAGCGCGTCCGACCACAAGTCAGTGAGGAACTCGACGTCGGCCAAGGTCGCCGCGCGCAGCGAGACGGAACTGCGACTCATCGTCACCACCGCCTCGACTCGACCGGACCGGACCCGCCGATCGGCTCACGGCGAGATCACACAGGACCACCCGGCCGAAGGACGTGTGCGAACACTACGCTGCGACTGCCGCAATTGGCAGAGGGTGGTCGAAGATTCAATCGAGAAGGCGGAGGGGCCGTGGTCATCGGGATCGGGACCCTCGTCAACGTTGTCGCGGTGCTGGCTGGAGCCGTGATCGGGCTCTTCGCCGGCAACCGGCTCCCCGCGCGAACGCGCGATCTGGTGACCGACGGTCTGGGACTGGTGACCCTGTTGATCGCCGCGACCTCCGCCATGGCCGTGCTCGACCCCGACCTGTCCGATGGAGTCGGCGACAGCGCACCGATGCTGATCGTGCTCGGCGCCGTGCTGATCGGCGGCATCATCGGCTCGCTCTTGCGCCTCGAGGGCCGGATCGAGGGACTCGGTGGCTGGCTCCAGCAGCGACTCGCGGGAGACACCGACTCGCTAGAGCGACAGCGCTTCATCGAGGGCTTCGTCATCTCCTCGCTGATCTTCTGTACCGGCCCCCTCACGATCCTCGGGGCCCTCAACGACGGCCTCGGCAACGGAGCCGACCAGCTGTACCTGAAAAGCAGTCTCGACTTCTTCGCCGCGATCGCCTTTGCCGCTTCGTTCGGGTGGGGCGTCGCCGCGAGCGCACTCACGATCATTGTCCTCCAAGGCTCGCTCACGCTCCTCGGACTCGGCCTGGGCGATGTGGTGCCCGATGCGCACCTAGCGGCCATCACCGCCACTGGCGGCTTGCTCCTCGTGGGCGTGGCTCTGCGGCTGCTGAAGATCCGTGAGATTGCCGTGGCCGACCTACTTCCAGCCCTCCTGGTCGCGCCGCTGCTGGTCCAATTGGTGCTCCTGGTGCGCTGAGCAGGCAGATAACGAAACGGCCACAAAGAGCGCACTTGTCTCAACAGCGCCCCGAGGGGTTGACCGCGGCGCTAAGTTGCCGACAAACCACGTGGCTCCAGCCGGAGCCGTCAGGAACCGGAGGACGGATGAATCGCATCACCACCCCCAGCCGGCGCGCGCGCCTCGCGACCGCGGCTGTCGCCAGCTTGCTCGTGCTCGCTGCGTGCGGCAGCGAGGACGAAAGCCCCGCCGACGAGCCCAGCAGCGACGAGACCAGCGCAGCCAGTGAGGCACCGCCCGCCATCGAAGGCGACGGCACGCTGACCTTCGGCTCGCTGCTCCCCGAGACCGGCAGCCTGGCCTTCCTCGGCCCGCCGGAGTTCGCGGGCGTCGACCTGGCCGTGCAGGAGATCAACGAGGCCGGCGGCGTGCTCGGCAACGACGTCGTGCACGTGCGCGGCGACTCGGGCGACACCGACTCGGGCATCGCTCCCGCCGAGTCCGAGGAGCTGCTGTCGAAGGGGTCCGACGTCATCATCGGAGCTGCCTCGTCCGGCGTCTCGCTGACCGCCATCGACCAGATCATGAACGCGGGCGCGGTCATGTACTCGCCTGCCAACACGTCCACTGCCTTCGACGAGGGTGACTACGCCGGCCCGGACAACTACTTCCGCACGGCGCCGTCCGACATTCTCCAGGGCGCGGTCATGGCCAACCTGCTGATCCAGGACGGTCGCAGCAACGTGACCATCATGGCTCGCCAGGACGCCTACGGTGAGACGCTCGCGAGCGAGATCCAGAAGAACCTGGAGGCCGCCGGTTCCAACGTGACCACGACGGTCTTCTATGGCGAGAACGCCCAGAGCTACGACTCGCAGGTTGACGAGGTCGCCGCCGCCGGTGGCGACGCGTTGGTCCTGGTTGCCTTCGAGGAGACGGTCACGATCGTGCCGCAGTTGATCACTGCGGGTGCCGGTCCAGCCGACGTCCCGACGTACTTCGTCGACGGCAACACCGCCGACTACAGCGCCGACTCCTCGACCCCGCTGCCCCCAGGCAGCCTGGTCGGCGTCAAGGGCACCGTGCCTGGTGCCGACACCGGCGACGAGTTCAAGGACCGCCTGCTCGGCATCGACCCCGACCTGACGGCTTACTCCTACTCGGCTGAGGCGTACGACGCGGTCATCACTGCTGCCCTGGCCGCGGTTGCTGCCGGCGATGACAGCGGCAACGCGATCGCTGCCGAGCTGCCGGGCGTCACCGCAGGTGGCACGAAGTGCACCTCGTTCACGGAGTGCTCCGACCTGCTGGCCGACGGCGAGGACATCGACTACGACGGTCAGTCCGGTCCGATCGAGCTCGGCGAGACGGGCAGCCCGACGGCAGCCTCGATCGGCATCTACGAGTACGACAAGACGAACAAGAACTCGCCGGTCGAGTTCATCGAAGGCACCATCTGATCAGCTCCACCCGGTGCTGATCACACCAGCTGAACCGAACCATCCGCGGGGCCCGAGAC
>JBAUWM010000345.1:0-9083 GCA_049583775.1 Nocardioides sp. | reverse complement strand
GCATCGGTGAGCAGCGAGTCACCCTTGGCCCCGTAGACCAGCCCTTGCCGCACGACGGCGGTCCGGAGCCAGTCGGCAGCAGCGAGTACCCGTCGTTCGAGGGCGCCCAGTGGGTCGAACTCAGCGGACGCGGAGGGGGCGTCCAGTTCAGTTACCGGGTGGGCTCCTGAATCGCCATAGATCGCGAGACTGGTCAAGGCGATCAGCACTGTCCCGGGCCTCATGTGTCCTAGGAGCGCGTCGAGGGTTCGGGCATCTTGCGCTGATGCCTCGGCGGCCCCGACTCCCGAGACGAGCAGCACGGCGTCTGCCGTGTCAACGACGGACATCAAGTGCGAGGTCCAGTCGGCTGTCTCCACATGGATGGCCTCGACCGAGGGTAGGTCAGCGTCCAGCGCTGGCTCGCAGACGAGCGTCTGCCAGGCAGCGAGAGGTCCTTGATGACTGATGGTTCGGGCGTAGTGAGCACCGCTGCCGGTGATAACGAGCACCTGATCGTCCATCGTCATCGACTTCCCGAGCCACGTCGCACAGCAGCTTGGTGTCCGCGGATCAGGTGGTGGCCGATCGCCAACAGTTGCTCGCGTAGGTCGTCGTCGCTGATGTCGACCTGGTTGAGGATGGGTCCGGTCAGGGCCTGCGTGATCGCAGAACCCCAGATTTGTGACACTGCGTCGTTGGGGCCGACCACCAGCATGGCGTCGATGCCCCCGCTGAGCTTTTGTGCTGGTTCGTAGACGACTGGGTGCCCGAGTGCTGCTACATCGCGGCTGAGCCAGCTGGCCACTCTGCGTTGACGAATGAGGTAGTCGACGTAGCCGACGAGCGCGTGGGTGCGACGAGCGCTCGCCCGCTTGATCGCCTGTGACTCCTCGAGAAGGTCGGTGAGCTCCTGGAACGCGGGCGCAACCACTGCCCCGATGAGCTCATCCTTTGATTTGAAGTGATAGGTGACGGCCGCCTTGCTGACACCGAGACGGTCTCCGATCATCTGCAGCGACGTGCCGTTGTAGCCGTGCTCGACGAAGAGATCGAGTGCCGCGTCGATGAAACGCGCCTGAGACGAGACCGTGCCGGGGACGTCGAGGGCAGTTGTGTCGGCTGTCATGCGCACAAGGTACCCCAGCACCGGCGGGATTCATAGCCATGGCCCTTTACGTGCGTAAAGGGGCTCCCTGGCCGCTCGTGTGGCTGGATACTGGTCGTGTGTAAAGCCTGCGACTTTACGAACGGCAAGATCTCGACTTGACGCTCGGCAAGTTCTGAGAAAGTGTGGCACTTGCCGCTCGTACAGTTGGGCGGCTCTCGACTTCACCACCTGACCACTAGGAGAAGATTTCATGGCCACGTTCCTCTATCGCATCGGGCGGTCTGCCTACGCGCATCGCAAGCGTGTACTGGCGGCCTGGCTGCTCGGGCTGCTCGCCGTGGGCGCTCTGGCTGGCGCCTTCAGCAAGGATGCTGATGCCCAGCTGTCGATACCCGGCGTCGAGTCGGTGACCGCCACGGAGCTCCTGCAGGAGCGCTTCCCTCAGGGTGACGTCGGCGGCGCCGAGGCGCGCATCGTGTTCGCCGCTCCTCCTGGCGAGTCGGTGACCGATGGCGAGGTCCGTGACGTCGTCGACCAGGCGCTGGCACAGGCAGCCGCGGCCGATCAGGTTGCCGCTGTCTCCGATCCCTATGCCGCCGGAGCGGTGTCGCCTGATGGCAGTACCGCCTACGCCACCGTGGCCTACTCGGTGTCCGTGGACAAGATCACCGACACCGCCCGAGCGCAGCTCCTGGCGGTCGGTGAGGACGCCCAGCGTTCCGGCCTCCAGGTAGAGCTCGGCGGTGAGGCGACCCAAGCTGAAGGCGCCCAGTCGGCTGCTGAGGCCATCGGCGTTCTCGTCGCGCTCCTCGTGCTGGCCGTGACCTTCGGATCATTGCTCGCAGCGGGTCTGCCACTGCTGACCGCCCTGATCGGAGTGGGCGTGGGCATGGCCGGCACCCTGGCACTTTCTTCCGTCGTGGAGCTCACCAGCACCGCCCCCACGCTGGGGCTGATGGTGGGACTTGCGGTCGGAATCGACTACGCGTTGTTCATCTCGATGCGCCACAAGCAGAACATGGCTGACGGCATGGAGCCCCAGGAATCCGCGGCCATGGCCGTGGGTACCGCCGGTAGCGCGGTCGTCTTCGCAGGCGCCACCGTGATGATCGCCCTGGCTGGCTTGACTGTCGTGGGCATCTCGTTCCTCACCACGATGGGTCTGGTGGCCGCCGGCATGGTCGGTGTGGCCGTGCTTGTCGCACTCACCCTGGTTCCGGCGCTGCTCGGCTTCGCGGGCGCCGGCTTCTCGCGCTGGCCGGTCCCGGGCTTTAAGACCCGCCAGACCAGGCTCGCCACCAACGAGTCCACCGGCTCGCGTTGGGCCAGGGTCGTGACCAAGCGCCCGGCGGCTTTCCTTATCGCCTCGGTGATCGGCCTCGGCGTCCTCGCAGTACCGGCACTCGATCTCGAGCTCGGTCTGCCCGACGAGGGCAACCTGAACTCGGAGACCACCCAGCGCCAGGCCTACGACCTCCTTGCCGACGGTTTCGGTCCGGGGTTCAACGGCCCCCTCACCGTCGTCGTGGACGCCGCGACCTCCGGCAACGCCGAGCAAGCAGCGACCATGACCGGTGAAGCCATTGCCGGACTCGACGATGTCGCCATGGTCAGTCCGCCCGTGCTCAATGCCGAGGGCGACACCGCGATCGTGACTGTCTTCCCCGACAGCGGCCCCGCCGCCAGCGAGACCAAGGACCTCGTGGGAGCTATTCGCGATCTGCAGGACTCGATCATCGCCGAGACCGGGGCCTCGGCCTACGTGACCGGCAACACGGCACTTGGCATCGACATCTCCTCCAAGCTCACAGGAGCGCTGCCTCTCTTCCTGCTCGTGGTCGTCGGTCTGTCACTGCTGCTGCTGACCTTGGCCTTCCGTTCGATCCTGGTGCCGCTGAAGGCGACCGGCGGGTTCCTGCTCAGTCTGGCCGCCACCTTCGGGGCCCTCGTCGCGGTCTTCCAATGGGGCTGGCTGGCGGAGCTCATCGGCGTGCAGTCCACGGGCCCGATCATCAGCTTCCTGCCGATCCTCCTCGTGGGACTGCTGTTCGGCCTGGCGATGGACTACGAGGTCTTCCTGGTCAGTCGTATGCGTGAGGACTACGTGCACGGCGCCTCGCCGACGGAATCCGTGGTTAGCGGCTTCCGCCACGGAGCCCGTGTCGTCACCGCGGCAGCACTGATCATGGCGGCGGTGTTCGCGGGATTCATCCTCGGCGACGATGCCACGATCAAGTCGATCGGCTTCGCCCTTGCCTTCGGAGTCCTCATTGACGCCTTCGTCGTGCGGATGACGATCGTGCCGGCCGCAATGGCTTTGCTCGGCCACAAGGCCTGGTGGCTTCCTGCCTGGCTCGACCGGATCATGCCCGACGTCGACATCGAGGGTGCCCAGCTCGAGCGCAGGCCCGAGACGACCGACCTCGAAGCTGACCACGCCATCGACGACGGCGCCAGCCAGCCCGTCGGCTGATCGATCGGCGACGAGACCGTGACCATCTCTCACCACACCCCCGCCCGGACTGGTCGGACCGGGATGTCGTCACCGGAGTCCCGGATGGCGCAGAGGTCACGGTCCTCGTCCCCAGCACACGCAACCTCACCGCCGACAGATCGCCGCACGGACGGCTGGACACAGCGTCAGTCCGTTCGCGCGGTGATCGAGGTGGCGATCGTGGGCATCCTCTTCGTCCTCTACAACGCGGGACGCGTCGTGATCATCGGCCAAGAGTCACTCGCTCGGGCGAACGCCGGTGCGGTCCGGACTCTCGAGGCCAAGCTGCAGCTGCCCTCGGAAGCAGCCATCCAGAGCGCCGTGTCCTCGGTGCCGCACCTGTTCGAAGCGGCCAACCGCTACTACATGGTCGTGCACTTCCCGGCCATGATCGCGTTCTTGCTGTGGGGGTTCCTCCGCAGGCCGCGGGCCGAGTACGTCTGGGCCCGCAACCTCGCCGTCATCATGACCTTCTCGGCGCTGGCCATCCACATGCTCTACCCGTTGGCGCCGCCACGGATGTTTCCCGAGTGGGGTTTCGTCGACACGATGACCGCGATCGGCCCCTCGCCCTATGAGGGCGCCTCCGGCGTGGCCAACCAGTTCGCGGCCATGCCAAGTCTTCACATCGGGTGGGCCCTGCTCATCGCCTACGTGCTCTGCCGCACGACGTCGCGACCGCTGGCTCTACTGGCAGTCGCGCACGCCATGATCACGACCGTGGTGGTCGTGATCACCGCGAACCACTGGTTCCTCGATGGCGCTGTCGCGGCCGGGCTCCTCGTGATCGCCCTGGTGCTCCTTCCAGGCCCATCACGCAGACGGCTCCCAGCGTTCCTGCCGCGGGAGCGATCGCAACCAGCGACTCAGGAGACGGCGACATGACGCCGAGCGGGGAGCGGGGCCAGGGTCAGCGCCGGATGCCGTACGTCGAGGCGCACGTGAATCTCGAACTGCGTGCCGCGTGGATCAGTGTCGGTGGCCCGATGCGGCCTCAACGCTCTGCCCGCCTCATTCTCGGCCGGCTACATCTGATGCATCGCTGGCTGCCGGACGTCGAGGTCGTTGATCTCGATCTGCGGGACCTGGACGAGGTCACCGTCGAACTCGCCGTTCTCCTGGTCCTACACCGCCGACTCCTCGCCGTGCGAGGAATCCAGATCGGTGCCGTCTTGATCAACACCGAAACCGCAACCGAGTCCGCAAGCATCCACCGCATTCTCGACCAGCTCCCAGTTCGATATGACGAGCCCGGCCTGCGTCACGACGTACTCAACGCGCACAACTCGAATCCTTCTCGCCCAGGGTGGAGGAGACTCACCTGTTCCGGTGACCCCGCCGCATCTCACCGAAAGGCCCTCTCATGAACACAACCGCCTCGCCTGCGATCGACGTGCGGGGGATGACCAAGCGATACCGGGACTTCGCGGCGGTCCAGGACCTTGATCTAACGGTCAATCGCGGGGAGGTCTTCGGCTTTCTGGGCCCCAACGGGGCCGGGAAGTCGACCACGATCCGCACTCTTCTCGACCAGATCCGCGCCACGTCCGGGCGGGCGTGGGTTCTGGGTCTCGACTCCCACGCTGAATCGCTCGCCATCCGCGCGCGCATCGGCTACATCCCGGGCGACCTCGCCCTCTACCCGCGGCTGACGGGTAGGCAGACGCTGGAGTACTTCGCCCGGCTCCGTGGTGGCGTTGACCGCCACTACGTCGGTGAGCTCGCCGAACGGCTCGGAGCAGACCTGGACAAGCGGATCTCGGAGCACTCCACCGGCAACCGCCAGAAGGTCGGGCTCATTCAAGCGTTCATGCACCGCCCCGAACTCCTGATCCTCGACGAACCCAATGCTGGGCTCGATCCGTTGGTCCAACAGGAGTTTCACGCGCTCGTGCGCGAGGTCCGCGACGAAGGGCGCACGGTCTTCTTGTCCTCGCACACTCTCTCCGAAGTGGAAAGGGTCGCCGATCGCGTCGCGATCATCCGTCGCGGACAGCTCGTGGCAGTCGAGAGCATCGAGAACTTGAAGGCCAAGGCCATTCGTCGCCTCGAGCTCGATTTCGCAACGCCCCCCTCGCCAGCACTGTTCACCGATATCGCGGGTGTGAGAGACGTAACCATCGACGACTGCCACGCCGAGGTCTCCTTTGAGGGCGCGATCAACCCGATTCTTCACGCCGCGATGACTCACGAGCTGGTCGACCTTCACACCAAGGACGCCGACCTCGAAGAGATCTTCCTGGCCTACTACCACGACACACCCGACAAGGTCGGGGAGGCAGAAGCCCATGTCAGTTGAGGTCCTCAAGTACGAGACCCGAACACGACGTGCACCGGTCGCGGCGCTCACCGCCGCTCTCAGCCTGCTCACCTTCGGAGCACTAGGTGCGGCGTCGGGTCTGGAGTCCACTGTCGCCGACCTCACCGAGGGGTTTCCCGAGGCATTGATGGCATTCATCCCGGCCGACGTCCCAGGGGGATACGTCGTCGGCGAGGTGTTCAACCTGATCGCGCCGCTCATGCTGGTGGCCTACGCGGTGATGGCCGGCGCCTCGATCGTTGCGGGCGAGGAGGAGACCGGAACCATGTCCGTCCTGGCTTCGATGCCTCTGACGCGTCGGGCTCTGCTCATGTCGAAGGCAGCCGGAGTGGCCGTCTCCCTGGTCATGATCATCTCGGTGTTCGCCGCCGTCACGCTGACGGCGGAAGGGATCTTCGATATCGGCCTGACGACATCGGCAGTGCTCGCCACCTGCCTGCAGCTCCTCCTGCTAGGCCTGTTCTTCGGTGCACTCGGGCTGGCCGTCGGCGCATCGACGGGGAACCGCCAACTTGCCAGCATGGTCGCGGGAGGTCTGGCGGCCGTCGCCTACCTCTGCGAGACGCTGCTGCCCCTCGCCGACCTCGATGCTCTCGCCAGGTTCAGCCCCTGGCACTACTACTCCGGCACCGAGCCGCTCGCTGTAGGCCTGGACGCGACCTCGGTGATGGTGCTCAGCAGCCTGACTGCCGCAGCGCTGGCCACAGCGTTGATTGGGTTCGAGCACCGCGACTTGAAGGACTGACCGATGCCCGCACCCACCTCTGAGACAGCGACCACCCGGCACAGCGCCCACCTCTCCAAGTTTGGCCAACTAGCCACGCTGGTGCGCTACGCCGTGATGGATCGATGGCATGTCGCCTTCGTGATCGGCTTGCTGACCGTGGGGATGGGCGCCTTCTCGGGTGCTTTGTGGCCCTCGTTGAGGAGCACCCTGCAGGACCTGCCCGGAGACCTCAGCGCCAACGTGGGGAAGGCTCTCGGCGGCGCCGACCTGACCACCGGTGCCGGCTTCGTCAATGCGGAGGCCGTGTCGTTGGTCATCCCGCTTGCGGTGATTGCAGCCGCCACGCTGGCAGTGGTGCGCGCGGTGGCCGTCGAAGAGCAGTCCAAGACCCTCGGGGTCACCCTCTCAGCACCCGTTGCGCGTGGCACGTTCCTTCTCGCCAAGGCACTCGCGACCGCGGCGCATGTCTCGGTCGTCGCCGTGCTGGCGGCTGTCGGTCTAGCAAGCGGATCACTCGTCGGTGACTTGGGACTTAGTTGGTCAGGGATCGTGGGCGTCGCACTCCATGCGTTCTTCCTCGGCGTTGCGTTCGGATCGCTCGGCCTGCTCGTCGCCGCGGCCTCGGGCACCCCGCGACTCACCACCGCTTCGGTGGCAACGGCGACGGTGGTCGCCTTCCTACTCACCGCCTTCCTTCCACTGTTCGACAGTGTGGCCAACCTGGCGAGAGTCAGTCCCTGGTACTACTTCAACGGCTCCGACCCGCTGACCAACGGCGCAGACCCGGCCCACCTCGTTGTGCTCGCATCGATCACCCTTGCTCTCACCGTCGCTGCGCTGGCGAGCTTTGCTCGCCGTGACCTGAGGGGTTGAGCGATGTCAGTCCTTGAGTCCGTGTCCTGGTGGCCAGTGCTGGCGGCGGCAATGCTCGCCTTTGCCGAAGCCGCGCTCGGCCTGGGCGCGGTCCTGCCAGGAGAAGTGGCGATCGTCGCCCTTGCCTCAGGACTCAACGGCACGTCGACCACGGTCGCGATCCTTGCGGTCGCCCTAGCAGCCAGCACTGGCGATCACGTCGGGTACGTGCTCGGGCGCGTCTACGGAACCAAGCTTGCTGAGACTCGCCTCGTCGAAAAGGTGGGCCGCGACAAGTGGGACGCGGCAACCCGGCTGACTCAACGCTACGGAGTCCCGGCTCTCTTGGTCAGCAGGTTGCTTCCCTTCGTGCGCACCCTCATGCCAGCCGTGGCGGGCGTGGCGGGCCTCAACTACCGACGGTTCGTGATCGCCTCGATTCTGGGATCGCTTCTCTGGTCGCTGCTGTGGGTTGGCGCCGGGGGCCTCGTCTCCACAGCCGGAATCCTCGACGATCCCCAGACATTGATCGTCGCCTTGATCCTCGCCGCCATTGCGCTCCTAGCGGCCAAACGCGGCCTTGGGTGGCTCAAGGCCCAGGCCGGCCCTGCGCTGTGACGGTCACCCCCGCGGGCCACCCAGGGCCGGTCCGAGCCATCTGCGAATGAAGGCACGCTCGTCATCGGTCGAGCGCGGGGCTGCGGTGGGGTGCTGGAGCAGGGAGCTGATCAAGCGCAGCATCAACTCGGCCAACTCCTCGAGATCGTCGTCGTGCAGCCCAGCCGCACGCCAGTCCACTGCCAGGCCCCGCAAGAACTGGGCGGCTAGAGAGACCCCGGTTGCCGAGGTGATGCCTCGGCCGAAGAGGTCTTCGTCGGACTCCAGAAGGATCGCGATGCGCGGTTCTCGCGGCAACTCGTCGAGGCAGAAGACGATCGACTCAGTCACGACATCAACCGGCGCGACCGCACGCGTGACGTGGTCACGCATTCGTTCGATGAACTCCGCGGCGCCGGATTCGGCGACGGCGTTGAGCAGATCACTGAGCCTGGGGTAGTAGCGGTAGACGGTTTGTCTGGTGACCCCGACCTCGGCCGCGACGTCCGACAGCGTCGTCTTGGCGATTCCTGAGCGGTCGATGCACCGGTTGGCGGCCTTCAGGATCCGGGCTCGAGCCAACGTCTCGGTGGGCGGCGGGTCGCCCTTCCAGCCGTGATGCCCCATCCGAGCCCCATTCATTCATCAATACGGATACTGTATGAATGTACTGATGTCGCAAACCCGACGTCAATCCGCGCGGACCGGCCGGCGGACGAGGAGAGGCCAACACACATGTGGGATGCATACCGGCTCAAGACCGCAGCGGTGGGAGTGAAGCGCCTGGCTACCCTGCCCGCCGAGGACAAGCAGGCCGCCATCGACGCCTACCGGTTCTTCCAGGCCATGCAGGCCGGCGAGCCGACCGAGACGGCCGACGAGACACAAGCCGTCGCCGACTACTACAAGGTCTTGAACAACATGCTCTCGGTCTTCGACCTCGAGAAGCTCTACATCCCGCCCATGCTGGACGAGACCAAGGGCCTGTACGACAACCAGATCC
>JBAUWM010000344.1:0-2998 GCA_049583775.1 Nocardioides sp. | reverse complement strand
TACGCCAGCCAGTTCATGGTCTTCGGCAACGACCGCAACTTCGTGGTCGCCCTGGTCACCCTCGACCCTGACGCCATGGCCGACTGGGCGAAGGAGAACGGCATGGCGGACGCCTCATACGAGGAGGTCGTGGCTTCTGACAAGGTGCGTGCCGTCATCGGTGAGCACGTCGACGAGCTGAACGCCAAGCTGAACCGGTGGGAGACCATCAAGAAGTGGGAGATCCTGCCCTCCGACCTGACCATCGAGTCGGGCGAGCTGACGCCGTCGATGAAGGTCAAGCGCAACGTGGTCGAGGCCAACAACACCGACCGGATCGCGGCCTTCTACTCCTGACCGACTCGTGCCGGTCTGACGTGCAGCAGGTCGGGGTGGCACGCTGGGCCGGTGCCCTCCGCCCTGCCCGCCGGTGACCCGGCGCCCGCCGATGGGGCGTTGCCCGATTCAGCACTGAGCGGGCTCGGAGAACGCAGCTTCTCGGTCTACGTGCACGTGCCCTTCTGCACAGTGCGCTGCGGCTACTGCGACTTCAACACCTACACCGCCGACGAGCTCGGGCCAGGCGTCTCCCGTGCCACGTATCCCGAGGCTGCGATTGCCGAGGTGCGGCTGGCCCGACGGGTGCTCGGCTCGACAGACCTGCCGGTCTCCACGGTCTTCGTGGGGGGCGGCACGCCGACCCTCCTGCCGCCCGGACAGCTGGGCGCGATCCTGGGCGCGGTCGACGCGGAGTTCGGGTTGGCCAAGGGGGCCGAGGTCACCACCGAAGCCAACCCTGACTCGGTCACTCTGGCTGACCTCGAGGTGCTACGGGAGTCGGGCTTCACCCGGATCTCGTTCGGCATGCAGTCGTCGGTCGCGCACGTGCTGCGCGTGCTCGACCGAACCCACGACCCCGCTCGGGTGCCGGACGTCGTGGCCTGGGCGCGCCAAGCCGGGTTCGACCACGTGAGCCTCGACCTGATCTACGGCACGCCAGGGGAGACCCTCGCCGACTGGGGTGTCTCGGTCGAGGCGGCACTTGCGTGCGCGCCTGACCACGTGTCGGCGTACTCCCTGATCGTCGAGGACGGCACGGCCCTGGCCCGCCGGGTGCGCCGAGGCGAGCTGCCGATGCCTGACGAGGACGACCTCGCCGACAAGTACGCGTTGGTCGACGAGCAGCTGACTACGGCCGGCCTCGAGTGGTACGAGGTGTCGAACTGGGCCCGAGACGACGACGCCCGATGCCGACACAACCTCGCCTACTGGCGCGGTGGCGACTGGTGGGGTGTCGGGCCTGGGGCTCACTCGCACGTCGGCGGCACCCGTTGGTGGAACGTGAAGCACCCCGCCGCCTACACCGACCGGCTCGAGGGTGGGGGCTCGCCGGCGCACGCTCGCGAGGTGCTCGACGCCGAGACGCGTCGGGTCGAGCGGGTGCTGCTCGAGGTACGGCTGCGCGACGGTCTCGCCCTCGACGTCCTCGACGACGAGGGTCGGCGCGCCGCCGAGCGATCGACCCAGGAGGGGCTGGCCGACCTGGCTCACGACCGGCTGGTGCTCACTGCACGGGGCCGCCTGCTGGCCGACGCCGTGGTGCAGGACCTGCTGTGGGGCAGAGGCTGATCAGCCTCAACCCGTGACGTAGTCGATCAGCTCTTCGACGCGGCCGAGCAGCGCTGGTTCACAGTCGGCGAACGAGCTGACTCGGGAGAGGATCTGCTTCCAGGCCCGGGCGATGTCGGCCTGGTCGGCGTGCGGCCAACCCAACGCGGCGCACACACCTTTCTTCCACTCGACGTCGCGAGGAATCTCAGGCCACGCCTCGAGGCCGAGCCTGGCCGGCCTCACCGCGGCCCAGACGTCGACGTACGGGTGCCCGACCACCAGCACGTGGGGGCCAGACACCTGGTCGGCGATGCGCTGCTCCTTTGAGCCAGGCACCAGATGGTCGAGCAGCACGCCGACCTTCCGGTGGGGCGCGGGACCGAATTCAGCGAGCACGTCGGCCAGGTGGTCGACGCCGTCGAGCAGCTCGACGACTACCCCTTCGATCCGTAGGTCGTCGCCCCAGACCTTCTCGACGAGTTCAGCGTCGTGACGCCCCTCGACGAAGATCCGGCTGGCGCGAGCTACGCGAGCCGGCGTGTGGTCGAGGGCGACCGATCCCGAGGCAGTGTGCGTCGGCTTGGCAGGAGCGGCTCGCCGAACCGGCGCCGTGAGGATGACCGGTTTTCCGTCCAGCAGAAAGCCTGGCCCGAGCGGGAAGGTGCGCCGCCTGAGTCGACGGTCCTCGAGGGTGAGGGTGTGCAGGTCGCGGTCGACCGCGACGATCTCACCCACCCAGTCGGTGGTGACCTCCTCGACGACCGTGCCCAGGTCGGCGGCCGTCTCGACCGCCCGGCCGCGCTTGGGTACGCGCCAGTCGCTGCTCAGAACATCGGTGCCGTAGCGATCCACATCGGCAACGCTAGGTGGCCGGCGCTCTTCGGTGCGTCAGGGCGCGCCGTCGTCCGCGCCGTGTGATCCATCCGACTCATCTGTTGCTTCGGCACCATCAGCCTCGTCGGACTCGGTGGCGGTCTTGCCCTCGGTGAGCATCCCATCAACGCTCTCGCCATCATCGAGACCCTCGGCCAGCGGGTTGTCGTCGCCGGGCACCAAGTCGTCGGGCAATGCGTCGTCGTTGATGCCGGCCGCGGGCTCGTTCTCCGATTCGCTCATGGTGCGAACCTACGTCGGTGGCGGCGGACCGTGCCTCACCCGGTGGCGTGGCTCAGATGAGGGGAAGCCGCTTCTGGCTACGGGGGAGCTGCTCGTAGGTACGCGCGATCGCATGCGTCAGATGGCCCACCGGGAAGGGCCACTCCGAGGCGCTCTCAAGCGCTTGCGAAGCTGGCACGCCCTGGCCGGCCAGGTCACGAATGGTCTCAGCGAGCACCCCGATCGCGTTGCGCTGGTCCTCCACGAACTCGCGGTCGACGACGGCCCCGTGACCGGGCACGACCACCGAACT
>JBAUWM010000343.1:0-2505 GCA_049583775.1 Nocardioides sp. | reverse complement strand
CCCTGCCGGTTGAGGTGCGAGCTAAGCGAGCCTCGAAACCCCGCTCCGCTCACCAGGTCTCGAGGCTCGGCGCTTAGGCTCACCGGGTCTCGACGACGCTCGCTGGCGCTCGCTGCTCGACCACCGGTCTCGAGGCTCGACCACCACCGGCCGGCTGGTGCGGGAGGACGAGTGCGGGCGATGCGGTTGTCCGGCTGCACGATGCGCTGACCATCGACGGACGGCATGCTGCGTGCATGACTGGCCTCAACCAACTCGACGTGCAGAACCGGCTTGATGAACTCGCGGCGAAGTACGACGTCCCGGGTGCCTCGCTCGCCATCTTGACGCCCGACGGTGTGATCACGGCGGCGACCGGTTCCATCAACCTCGAGACCGGTGTGGCAGCGAGCCCGGGCACGCTGTTCCAGATCGGCTCGATCACCAAGATCTACACAACTGCCTTGGTAGCTCGTCTGGTCGAACGCGGCGAGCTCGACCTCGACGTGCCGGTCACCACCTACTTGCCCGAGCTGCGCGTGGCGGACGCGACCGCCACCGCGACGACGACGTTGCGGCACCTGTTGAGTCACACCAGCGGAATCGACGGCGACCATTTTCTCGACACTGGGCGCGGAGACGACGTGCTGGAGAAGTACGTCGCGTCCTGCGCTGAGCTGACGCAACAGTTTCCGGTCGGCACCTCACACTCCTACTGCAATGCCGGGTTCGTGATTGCCGGCCGCGTGCTCGAGAAGATCACGGGCAAGGTGTGGGACGAGGTGCTCCGAGACGAGCTGCTCATCCCGCTCGGACTCGCTCACACCTGGACCCTGCCCGAAGATCTGCTGCGGTTCAGCACGGCCTGCGGCCACCTCGGTGAGCCTGGGTCGCTGCGCGTGACGCCCCAGTGGGGCATGCCGCGTTCGACTGGCCCCGCAGGGCTCATCAACGCCACCGCGGAGGACGTCGTCCGGTTCGCGAACGCGTTCCTCAGCGACGGCGCCACACCGGACGGAACCCAGTGGCTGACACTCGAGTCGGTCAAGTTCCTGCTGGAACCGCAGATCGACGTTCCCAACCCCTACACGCTGGGCGCCCAGTGGGCCCTCGGCTGGATCCTTTACAACTCCGTTGATGGACGCGTGGTCTACGGACACGACGGAGCCACCCTGGGCCAAGGCGCGGCACTGCGACTCGTACCAGACCGCGGCGTCGCGGTGGCACTTCTCGCCAACGGCGGCGCAATCGGCGACCTGCAGCGGGCGCTGCTGACCGAGATCCTGCGTGAGACCGCAGACCTCGAGCTGGCGCCGCTGCCCGAGCCCGTCGATGGCGCATCGGGCGGTGACAGGTCCACCCAGGTCGGCACCTACGCGCGCGCTTCGGCGACCTACGTGTTCGAGGAGTCCGGAGACCACGGATTGACCCTGTCAGTCACCAATACGTCACACCTGGCCGAGGTGATGTCGGCCAAGCCAGTCGTGGTCGAGCTGCTGCCGGTGTCGGAGAACGTGTACGTCGCACGCCTCCCCGGCGCCGACACCTGGACGTCGCTGGTGTTCTACGCCCTGTCTGACGGCAGCCAGTACGTGCACTTCGGTGCCCGCGCGACCGCTCGCGTCGCAGGCTGAACCCCAGACGCCACGCGCGTTGAGCCAGCCAGGCTCAGCGGATGCTGTGACTGCCGTAGCCGAACTGCATGCAGCGGCACGACGAGCTCCATGCCATGTCGTACCCCACAGCCACAGCGTCGTGGCGACCCGGACCGAAGCGCGCTTGCTGGAGGTTGGCGCTGGGGATTCGAGTGCCGAGGCCTTCGAACGCCCTGACCAGGTTGGCCGCCGTAAAGGCTCCGGAGATCGATCGCAGCGCGGCTGCGACCGTGTAGCCGGCGTCGCACGCGGCCAGCGATGCGCTTGCCGCGTTCGTGCTCGTGGGCGCCTGCCCGGTCTCCTTCTTCAACAGGGCCAGACAGCGTTGGGCGTCCTGGTCGTAGTAGTCGTCGGCGGTGCGCGACGGCAGATCAAGCGTCGGCCGCCAGCCCACCCCCATCGCCCCGTTGAGCTGTTGCGTGCTGACCACACCTGAGTCGTAGAGCGCCTGTGCGCCCGAGGCACTCGAGAGCCCGAGCCGTGGCAGGTACCCCTGAAGTCGGGCTGCTTGCGCATAGAGCAGGAGCAGGTCGCCGTCGGTGTCCATCAAGATCACGTGGGTGACGCCGTTGGACCGGAACCTCAGCACGGCGTTCTGGATGTCGCTGACCGTGCGGCCCACCTCCGCATTGCTCTGGGGCGTGTAGACCTCGATGATGTTGGCATCGTCGACGTCTACTCCTTGGCGGGCCAGCGAGGGCAGCAGCGTGTTCTTGAGCGGCACACTCCACGCTGGCGCATCGATGCTCAAGATGCCAACTTTCGCAGTCCCCGGTGTCGCGCGCCCGAGCTGGGCGTTCCAGCCTGAGAAGTAGCCGCGCCGGTCCAGCACGCTGGCTTGGTCGGCCAGCACCCGGTCGTGGCTGATTCC
>JBAUWM010000342.1:0-2054 GCA_049583775.1 Nocardioides sp. | reverse complement strand
CCCATGGGCTCAGGGTATGGCCGAGTCGGCGTACGTTTACGCCGACTCGGCGGCCACGATCACGCCGGTCACCTCGCCCAAGGTGATCCGCCCGCCCGCTGTGCCAGGTGCGGAGTAGCGCAGCGTGACCGTGGTGCCGTCATCGAGAAACCGTTCGCCGAGGTGCAGCTCGAGCAGCGACCCCACCTGGTCGGCCTCGGGGCCGCTGATGGTTCCAGAGCCGAAGAGATCGCCGGTGCGCACCGAGGCGCCATTGACGGTCATGTGCGCCAGCATCTGGCTCGGACCCCAGTAGGTGCTCCGGTAGGGCGGCCGGGTGACGACGCGACCGTCCACCTCCACCTCGACATCGATGTCGAGGCCGCGCGCGCCGTCCGGGTCGAGGTACTCAGCCGGGCGCGGAGCCTGACTGGGAAGGTCGCACCACGAGGCGTCCAAGGCCGCGAGCGGCGTCACCCACGCGGAGATCGACGTCGCAAACGACTTGCCCAGGAATGGCCCCAACGGCTGGTACTCCCAGGCCTGGATGTCGCGCGCCGACCAGTCGTTGAGACCCACCACCCCGAACACGTGGTCGCCGAACGCGGCGGCCGACACCGGACTGCCCAGTGCGGACGGTGCACCCACGACGAAGCCGAGCTCGGCCTCGATGTCGAGGCGGCGGGTAGGACCGACGTCGTCGGGTCCGCGCTGGCCAGCCGGCCGCGTGATCGGGGTGCCCGATACGACGACCGTGCCCGAGCGACCGTGATACCCCACGGGCAGGTGCTTCCAGTTGGGCAGCAGCGCATCGCCATCGGGGCGGAACAGGCGTCCGACGTTGGTGGCGTGATGCTCAGATGCGTAGAAGTCGACGTAGTCGGCCACCTCGAACGGCAGGTGCAGTTCGACCTCGTCGAGCGGGATGGTCGCGGTATCTGACTCGACGAGCGCGACCACCTGCGCGCGGGTCTGGTCCCAGAGTGCTCGGCCGCCGGCGAGGAAGGGGTTGAGCGACGGTGCGGCCAGGTCGGCGCGACCCGTAGCGGTAGCGAGGTCCAGCACCCCGTCGTCCACGCGCACCCCGACCCGTCGGCGATCTCCGCCGACTGAGAAGACGCCGTAGGGCAGGTGGTCGATGCCAAAGCCGCTCACTGTGTCTCCAGGTGCTCGAGCGCCGCGTGCGGATCGGCCGTCGTCCAGCACCGAACCCATCGTCGGGCGCCTGCCAGGTCGTTCTCGTCGCCGCGGAGCCGGGCCGCCGACGTGAGTCCGGCAACGGCGTCCGCAACGGTGCCACCGACGAACGACACCTGCAGCTCGCGGTCCATTGCCGCATCGATCCAGGGCGACGGGTCGCCGTCATCCAACGGCACTGCCACCACCATCTCGGCCTCGGCGAGCACGTCGAGCGCGGCTAGCCACGACGGTGTCGGCTCACCGGCCACGCGCACGTGCACGACCGTGTCGTCGAGAAGGTCGCCCTCGGCCTGCGCCGCATCGACGGCTGCGACCACGCGGCGCGCGTTGCCAGCAGGGTCGTCGAGGTCACGCAGTGTGATGTCGAGAGCGCTCAGCTCGAGCCCACGCTGTCGGCAGAACGCGGCGGGGCCCGCGATCTGACCCGCACCCCCGGTGATGACCACACGCACGTCGCCGCGGAACGCGCCGAGCCGCGGCAGGTCGTCGTCGCGAACCGTGCGGTCGCCGCGGGCCGGCGAGGCGTTGCGGCTGGCGGCGCCATCGCTGTCGTCTCCGACCGGGCTGGCGTCGTCGACGAACCGGGACCATGTGTCGGGTGTCACCACGGGTCTAACGTACTGACGTATGGCGTACTACCGACGGCTCGGCGACGTCCCGCCGAAGCGGCACACCCAGCACCGTGACGGCGACGGCCGCCTCTACTACGAAGAGCTCATGGGGGAGGAGGGCTTCTCCTCCGACTCGTCGCTGCTCTACCACCGCGGCGTGCCATCCGCGATCGTCGCCGCGGAGGTCTGGCCCCTCCTTGACCAGTCGCGCACGCCGAACCATCCGCTCAAGCCGCGACACCTGCGGCTGCACGACCTGCCGAC
>JBAUWM010000341.1:0-8911 GCA_049583775.1 Nocardioides sp. | reverse complement strand
GTGTATCGAGGCGTGGTGAGGCGGGGGTCGGCCTCGATCGAGGTCGCCTGTTTGGCTGCGGGCGTCTCGGTACGCGGGTCGCTCGTGCCTCGCTCCCGCTACTCGACGAACGAGCGGCGTCCGGTCGTCGAGTGCCCCGCGAGGAACGAGCAGCGCCCGGTCGTCGAGTGCCCCGCGAGGAACGAGCGGGGCGTATCGAGACGTGGTGAGGCGGGGGTCGGCCTCGATCGAGGTCGCTTGTTTGCTGCGGACGTCTCGATACGCGGGTCGCTCGTGCCTCGCTCCCGCTACTCGACGAACGAGCGTCGTCCGGTCGTCGAGTGCCCCGCGAGGAACGAGCGGGGTGTATCGAGACGTGGTGAGGCGGGGGTCGGCCTCGATCGAGGTCGCTTGTGGGCTGCGGACGTCTCGGTACGCGGGTCGCTCGCGCCTCGCGCCCGCTACTCGACGAACGAGGTCTCCCTGTCTCGGTACGCGGGTCGCTCGTGCTTCGCTCCCGCTACTCGATGAACGAGCGGCGCGTCAGACGGTGACGTCGGAGTGGGAGCGCGCGGTGACCTCGGCGATGGCCTCGAGAAAGATCGGCTTCCAGTTGGTCGAGTCGAACACGATCGACGCGTGCCCGCCGGGTGACTCGCGCACCGTGGCGTTCGGAATCAGCGCTGCCATCTCGCGCTGACGGCGGGTCGGTATGGCGCGGTCGCGCGCCGTCACCCCCACCGGGGTCGGCGCGGTGACGTCGGGCAGCCAGCTGCGGGCGTCGAAGTTGCCGAGCTCGCCCATCACCTCGGGCAACGACCAGGCCGACGTGCTGCGGAACTCCGTCCACGCCCACGACGACATGTCGACGCCAGGGCCGGCCAACTCGGGGAGACTCGCGAACCGCGCCTGCACCCGGGAGTGCGTGTGCGATCGGAATCGACCGTTGAGGCCGGTGAGCAAGGAGTAGAAGGCGCGATCGCCGAGGTTGCCGCGCCAGGCGGCTGCCGTCGAGCAGAGCACCAGCCCGGCCATCCGCTCGGCGTGCCGATGCGCGAACACCTGAGCCAAGGCGCCGCCCATCGAGTAGCCCACCACGATGGCTCGATCCACCTCGAGCGCGTCGAGGACGGCGGCGGCGTCGTCGGCACAGTCATCGAGCGAGAAGTGGTCAGAGGAGATGCCGCGTCCGTGCCAGCGCTGGTCGAACATCACGACACGGTGACCGGCGCGCAGCTCGTCGAGCACGCTGAACCAGCAGAGCGCAGCTGTCGTGGCCAACCCGTGCAACAGCAGCACGGTGGGGGCGTTGGGAGTCGGGGCGCCGGTGTCGAGCACCACCACACGGCCGCGACCCGGGAGGTCGACGACGCGACCCTCGGGCAGGTCGGGCAGGTCCGCAAACTTCTGAGTGCGACGGATGCCGAACCGCAGACCGGTGACCACGAAGCCGAGCCCAATCTGGGCGCCGCCGATCGCGAGCAGGCCGACGCCGCGGGCGCTCGAGGTGACGCCTCGCTTGAGGTGCTGGTTCACGCAGTTGCCTGTCCGTCGGTGGGGGTGGATTCGGTGCTCGGTGTCGCATCGGCCGCCGCTGCGTCGGCTTCCATGTCGAGTTCGGCGAGTGCTGCTGGGAAGTACGCGGCCAACGCCTCGACGTCGGGCAGCAGGTCGGGGCAGGCCAGCAGCGAGAAGTTCATCCGGTCGATGTACGACCACACCGTCACGTTGAGACCGATGCCGTCAGCGAGCGGACCAACACTGAAGAGATCCGCCAAGCGTGCGCTGCCGATCCGCACCGGCTCGCGCGGCCCGGGCACGTTCGACACGACCGCGGTGAAGGCGGCCGGGTGCCAGGAGGCCCCTCGCATCTTCGAGTACGCGCTGACTGCCCCGGAGAAGGGCAGCGGGGGAGCGAACTGCGTCCAGTCGATGAGCGTGTGCCGGCCGAGCCGTTCTTGCAGCTGCTTGGCGTGCGCCGTGGTCCGCGAGATGACCCGCAATCGCTCGGCCGGGTCATCGATGTCAGTGGCGAGCGTCGTGAACATGTTGGACACCCGATTGCCGCCCAGGCGCGGGGCTGCGTCGCGGTCGTCAACACCGACCGGTACGCCCGCGGTGAGGGACGCCGACGGGTGCTCGTCGTGGGCGGCCATCCAGCGCCGCAAGCTGCCGGAGACCACCGCCAGCACGAGGTCGTTGAGCGTGACGCCCTCGTGCTGCTTGCGGATCCGCTTGAACTCAGCCAGCGGGAGCGACGTCGTGGCAAACGTGCGGCGTGGGGTGAGCGAGCCGTTGATGGAGGTGCGAGGGGCGTGCAAGACCGGCAAGGGCACCCCGGTCTCCTCGTGCCGTCGGTACTTCGAGGCTGCACGCAGTCCTTGCACCGTGCGCCAGAGCAACCCCGGCAGGTCGCGGAACTGGCGCGTCGCGTCGTGCAGTGCCCAACCGATGAGCTGTCGGCGGGTGGGTGTGCGTTCGGTGGTCAGGTACTCGCCTGGTGGCGCAATGGGCAGCTCGGCGGAGCGCACGTTGGTCACGTTGCCCAGCAGGGCATTGGCCGCGGCGCCGTCAGCCAGCGCGTGATGCATCTTGCCGACGACTGCGACCCGGCCACCTTCGAGACCCTCGACGAGGTGCAGCTCCCACAGGGGGAATCGGCGATCCAACGGAGTGCTCGAGATGCGCCCGATCAGCACCTCGAGGTCGCGCATCGTGCCGGCACCGGGAGCGCGGTGCTGATGGATGTGCCGCGACGGGACGACGGTGGGGCGGGTGATCCAGATCGGGTGGTTGAGGCCGAAGGGCACCGGAATCACCTGGCGGCGCAACGGCGGCAGCTTCTCGAGCCGCGCCATCATGCCGGCCACGAAGGTGTCGAACGTCAGTAGCGGGTCGGCTTCCAAGATGGCGATCTTGAGGGTGTGCATGTGAACCGACGGCGTCTCGAGGTAGAGGAACCCCGCATCGACGCCTTCCATTCGTTCGATGGCGGGATGCTGCCGCACTCTCGATTGCGCCGTCGGTTCGATCATGACGTGGCCGCCGGCAACTCTCGGATCGCGACCTTGCCGGAGGCATTGCGTGGCAGCTCGTCGAGCATCACGATGTCGCGCGGCACCTTGTAGCCCGCCAAGCTCGTGCGCACGTGGTCTCTGAGGGCGTCGACATCTGGCGTAGTTCCGGGCACGGGTACAACGTAGGCCGCCAACCGCTGTCCGAACTTCGCATCGTCCACACCGATCACGACGACTTCGCGGACGTCGGGATGAGTGCCGAGCGTTTTCTCGACCTCGATCGGGTACACGTTCTCACCGCCCGAGACGATCATGTCGTCGTCACGACCGACGACGTAGAGACGCCCTTCGGCATCGAGTCGGCCGACGTCGCCGGAGACCATGTAGTCGCCGAGGAACTCCTTGCTGGGGCCAGCCGTGTAGCCGTCGAAGGGCGAGGCGCCATGGACGACGATCCGGCCGACGTCGCCGGTGGCCACGTCGTGACCTTCGTCGTCGACCACGCGGAGCAGTGTGCCGCGCACGGCGCGCCCCGCGGTGTCGGGAGCGTGACGGAGGTCGGCCGGGCCGGCCACGCTGATCTGCCCGGCCTCGGTGGCGTTGTAGCTGTTGTGCACGACGTCACCGAATCGGTCCATGAACGCGATGACCGCATCGGGCCGCATCCGCGACCCGCTGGCCGAGACGAACCGCAGCGACTTGAGGGAGTACCGGTCGAGCACGTCGTCCGGGAGGTCGACGATCCGTTCCAGCATCACCGGCACGACGCCGAGGCCGGTGGCGCGGTGCTCGTCTACGAGAGCGAGGGTGGCCTCGGGGTCGAAGCGGCGACGCATCACGATCGTGCACGTCATGGTGGCGCCGACCACGAGCTGTCCGAAGCCCCACGCGTGGAACATCGGCGCTGCGACGACCACGGTCTCCTCGCCGCGCCACGGAATGCGCTCGAGCATGCCGGCAAGCTCGTCAGGACCGCCCCCAGCACGACGAGCACCCTTGGGGGTGCCGGTGGTGCCGGACGTGAGCAGCACGACGCGGCTGCCCGGCTTGGGCGTCACCTGCTGGCCGCTGTGGGCGTTGATCAGCGCGTCGATGGTCGGGTGCGGGTGGGTGGCGTCGAGGTCGTCGACCCAGCCCAGTACCTCGATGAGCCCGTCGATACGCGCGCGAGCGTCGGAGACGACGTCGGCGAACTCCTCGTCGTACAAGATCACCTGAGCGCCCTCGCGCTCCATCACGTCGGCGAGCTGGGGGCCGGAGAAGCCGGTGTTGAGCAGTAGGGCCTCGCCGCCCAGACGTGAGTTGGCGATGAGTGCGTCGACGATGCCGCGGTGGTTGCGGCACAGGATTGCCAGGCTGCCGGGTGCCGAGCCGGCCAGCTCGGTGAGCCCGACCGCGAGGGCATCGGCGCGCTCCTGCAGCTCACGCCAGGTCAGCGGTCCGCGCTCGTCGATCAGCGCGACGCCGCGCGGTCGCCGGATGGCAGCGAGGGAGAAGCTCGTGGTGGCGTTGGTGCCCTGGGCACGCAGCACCTTCACCAGACCGAGGTACTTGTCGGGCCGCATCAGCACGAGCATGCGGGTGCGCACGAGCACCGAGAAGACCCACAGCTGGGTTCGCAGACCCGTCAAGACCTTCGCCATCGACGTCAGCCCAGCACCGGGAAGCGGCGCTGCTTGGCGAGCTCGTCGAGAGCTTCCTGCATGCGGCGCCTCACCTCGACGTCGACGGCAGCAATGTCGGGCTCGGGCCCGAACTCGGCCTCGATGTCGATGGGGTCGAGCACCTGTGTGGTGATCTTGGTGGGCAACGGCAGGTTCGGCGGCACCGCAGGGGTCACCCCGAACGGGAACCCGACCGAGATCGGGAACAGGTCGGAGCGCATCAGCTTGCGCATGCCGAGGCGTTTTGCGATCCACTCGCCGCGGGTGAGGTGGATCTGGTCCTCGTGACCTCCGATGGAGACCAGCGGGACGATCGGGACGCCAGCTCGCAGCGCCGTGCGCACGTAGCCCGTGCGGCCGTTGAAGTCGATGACGTTGGCGCGACTACTGGGCCGGAAGGTGTCGAAGTCGCCGCCCGGGAACACGATCGTGACCGCACCCGAGGTGAGGATCTCGTGGGCGATCTCGCGGTCGGCGGCAACAAAGCCGAACGCGCGCATGACGGGTCCGGCGACGCCGGTGAAGAGCATGTCGTGAGCCAGGCAGTAGAGCGGTCGCTCGGCACCGAACTCCTGGGCGAAGCCGACCGTGATGATCGGCACGTCCATCGGCATCAAGCCGCCGGAGTGGTTCGACACGATGAGGGCCCCACCTTCCGGCATCCGGTGCATGTCGCGCACGTCGGAACGGAAGTAGCCCTTCATGGCCAACTTCAAGAACGGCAGGACCGCGTTGATCGCGGTGGGGTTGCGCCCCGAGAGGGCGCTCATGCCGTCACAACGACCGGGACGGGCGCAGCCACGGCGACGTCGCGGCGCAGACGGTCGACCACCAGGCGCAGCACGAGGGGGTTGGCCACCATGCCCATGTGGCTGCTGAGCACCTCGACGTTCTCGGCCAGCGGCTCTGCGCGCTCGTCGACGCGGCAGCCCTGCCACGGCACGATGCCGTCAGTGCGCGAGTAGATCGCAGTGGTCGGCACCGGAACCGGCTCGCGCAACCGGGTCACGAGATCGAGCGCCCGGTCGGAGATGCCGTGCTTCTCGCGCGAGCGCTCGAACATCCCGGTGGCCCGGGTCCGTTCGCCGTCGGCGCGCCAGGGAGACCCGAGGCAGACGATGCGGGCGACCCGCTCGGTGTGCTCGTGGGCGAGGCGGCGAGCCAGCACGCCACCGAAGCTCCAGCCGACGATGCTGATGGGCTGGTCGTACTGGTCGGCGACCTGCTCGAAGCGCTCGGTGAGGCCGTCGACCAGTCGGTCGGTGAGTCCGATGTTGCGGCCGAGGCGCCACCCGTGCACGCGGAACCCGCGACTCTTGAGGTGGCCACGCAGTCGACCGGTCATCTGGTCGTTGGCGGCGAAACCGGGTAGCACCAGCACGGGGCGCCCCTGACCGACGTCGAGTCGACCATGCACGATCGGTGTCCGGGTCAGTGCGCCGTCGAGGATCCGCGAGGTCGAGTACTCGCCGATCCAGCGCGGCAGCTCGAGCGCTGTCAGGACGGCGTGCGGCGCATGATGGCGCCCGTCGACATCCGCGCGCGGGGTGAGTTCGACGGCTACGTCGTCGGCGAAGTCATACATGAGGAGCACCACTTAAAAGTAGAACAAGTTCTAGTTTCGCCAACTTTACCGGCCGGCGGCCCTTCTGACCAGTGGTGACGGCCGGTCGGAGGGACCTCACCGGCCCTCTGATGGAATGGCTCCATGAGCACCGAGGCACTGCCGCGTCCGCGTCAGGTGACCCTGAGTGGCTGGCTGATCGTGGTCGGGTCGGTCTTCACGGTCCTGTTCGCCTTTCAACAGGTGTCGCAGCTCGGTTCCATCGAGTCGCAGGAGGCGGCCGCCGACGCCATCTCGCGGCCGCCGATCGAGGGCCTCGGCCTCAGCGTCGACGACGTGCAGTTCTTCATCCGGCTCGCCGCGTTCGTGGCCGCAGCCTGCGGTGCGGCAGCGGCGATCCTGGGTTATCAGGTGCTGCAGCGCTCCAAGAGCGCTCGTCTGGTGCTGACGTTCATCGCCCCCTTCATGCTGGTGGCCGGCATGCTCACCTCGGGCTTGGCTGCGGCTCTGGTGGCCGCCGCGATCGTGATGCTGTGGGCCCAACCGGCGCGCGACTGGTTCGCCGGACGCCGTCCGATCGCCACGCCAGCCAAGCCCGCGGCTAACCCGGCGGCTAACCCGGCGGCTGTCACGATGGACAGCATGAGTGACCCGTACCCCCCGCCGCAGCAGCCCGTCTCCGGCTCGCCCTACGGAGCGCCGCAGGCCCCCGTTCCGGGTGGACCGGCCGCGCCGACGACCCGACCCGGCACCGTGCTGGCCGCGTGCTTGACCGCGATGATCTCGTCGGGGCTCACCGCGGTGCTGCTGCTGATCTCGGTGCTCCTGTTTGCCGGCAATCGAGGTGACTTCGTCGACGAGGTCGAGAAGCAGCTCGACGACATGGACGCCGGAACCAGCATCGACCCCAGCACGCTGGCCGACGCGGCGCTGGTGATGCTCGTGGTGATGGCGGTCTGGTCGGTCATCGTCGTCGTGCTCGCCTTCCTCACTCTGCGGGGCAGCAACGGCGCTCGGATCACCCTGGTTGTCTCTTCGGCCATGGCAGGCCTGTTCAGCCTGCTCGGTGTGCTCGCTGTGGTGCCGCTGGCTATCACCGCCGCGTCCATCGCGACCATCGTGCTGCTGTTCGTGGGCGGCTCGAGCGAGTGGTTCGCGAGTCGCAAGGCGAACCGCTCCTAGCTCAGGCCCGTAGGTCGGCGGCCGCGAGTCGCGCCAGCGCGTCGGTGATGACTTCGCGGCGCTTGCAGAACGCCCAACGCACGAGGTGTCGGCCCGCGCCGTGTGGATCGTCGTAGAAGCCCTGGACCGGGATGGCCACCACGCCCGCCCGCTCGGGCAGCGCCAGGCAGAAGGCCAGGCCGTCGTCCCAGCCGAGGTCGCTGATGTCGGACGTCGCGAAGTACGTGCCTTGCGGCGACGTGGTCGGCAAGCCGGCATCTCGAAGCCCAGTCACCAGAAGGTCGCGACGCTGTTGGAGGTCGACCGCGAGATCGCCCGGCACATCGCGGTGCTCGTCGAGCGCGACCGCCACCGCTGGCTGCAGGGGCGAGCCGGAGGTGTAGGTGAGCCACTGCTTGGCGGCCACCAATGCTGACACCAGGTCGGCCGGGCCGGTCGCCCAGCCGACCTTCCAACCGGTGAATGAATACGACTTGCCAGCACTCGAGAGGGTGAGCGTGCGCTCGGCCATGCCGGGCAGGGTCGCGATCGGCACGTGCGCAACACCGTCGAACACGAGGTGCTCATAGACCTCGTCAGTGATCACGATGAGGTCGTGCTCGATGGCGAGCTCAGCCACGGCGGCCAGCTCGGCCTCGTTCAGCACCGTGCCGGTGGGGTTGTGCGGTGAGTTCAGCAGCACGAACCGGGTGCGAGGCGTCACCGCGGCGCGCAGTTCGTCGAGGTCGATCCTGAAGTCGGGGGAGCGCAGGGTCACCGGGCGCCGCACGCCTCCGGCCATCTGCAGCATCGCGACGTAGGAGTCGTAGTACGGCTCGAGCACGACCACCTCGTCACCCGGCTCGACCAGCCCGAGCAGGGCAGCCGCGATCGCCTCGGTGCAGCCCGTGGTGACCGCGACCTGAGTGTCGGGGTCGAGCTCGATGCCGTAGTGGCGCTGCTGGTGATCGACGATCGCGCGCCGCAAGGCAGGGATGCCGATGCCCGGCGCGTACTGGTTGGCGCCGCCCTTCAGGGCATGGATAGCCGCATCAATCACGGCCACCGGGCCGTCCTCGTCGGGAAACCCCTGCCCGAGATTGACCGCCCCGGTGCGCACAGCCAGGGCCGACATCTGGGCGAAGATCGTGGGCGGGATCCCGGCCAGGCGAGTAGCCACGCGTGCGTCCGGACGAGAAGCGACCATGGTGTCCACTGTGCCGCAAACCCTCACGACTCCGGCACTGAAGAGTGCTCAGAGTGCTTGCTGTTCGAACATATGTTCGGTATGATGTCGTCATGTACTCGGGATCGGCGATCGACGCGGCGGCAGATCTCACGCCGTCGGGTCTGCTGGGTCGGGTTGCGGAGCGGCGTCGAGCAGCGATGTTGGCTGAGATCGAGGTCCTGCAGCTCGCGGTCGCGTGGGCGCACGCCAACCCGCTGCTCGATGAGGTCACCGGCCTCCCGGTGCCGAGTCCACGGGTGCCGGTCGAGGCGCTGGCTGCGCACTACGCAGGTATCGA
>JBAUWM010000340.1:0-17186 GCA_049583775.1 Nocardioides sp. | reverse complement strand
AACCTGATCAAGGCCGGCGACTACGACGCGGCCCTCAAGGTGGCCGGCCAGCAGGTCGAGGCCGGGGCACAGGTGATCGACATCAACATGGACGAGGGGATGATCGACGGCGTCGCTGCGATGGATCGCTTCACCAAGCTGATCGCCAGCGAGCCGGACATCAGCCGGGTGCCGATCATGGTCGACTCCTCGAAGTGGGAGGTGATCGAAGCCGGACTGAAGAACGTCCAGGGCAAAGCGATCGTCAACTCGATCTCCATGAAGGAGGGCGAGGAGAAGTTCCGCGAACAGGCCCAGCTCGTGAAGAAGTACGGCGCCGCGGCGGTCGTCATGGCGTTCGACGAGGACGGGCAGGCCGACAACCTCGAGCGCCGCAAGGCGATCTGCGAGCGCGCTTACCGGATCCTGGTCGACGAGGTCGACTTCCCGCCGGACGACATCATCTTCGACCCCAACGTGTTCGCTGTCGCAACGGGCATCGAGGAGCACGCCTCCTACGGGCTCGACTTCATCGAGGCCACACGCTGGATCAAGGAGAACCTGCCCGGGGCCAAGGTCAGCGGCGGCATCTCCAACGTCAGCTTCTCTTTCCGCGGCAACAACCCCGTGCGTGAGGCCATCCACGCGGTCTTCTTGTTTCACGCCATCGAGGCCGGCCTCGACATGGGCATCGTCAATGCGGGTGCGCTCGTGGTCTACGACCAGGTCGAGCCCGAGTTGCGCGAGCGCATCGAGGACGTCGTGCTCAACCGCCGCCCCGATGCAGCAGAGCGTCTGCTCGAGGTGGCCGAGGCACACAACAAGCAGGGCGAGGTCGTCGAGGCCGCCGCACAGGAGTGGCGCTCGCTGCCCGTGGGGGAGCGGATCACCCACGCCTTGGTGAAGGGCATCGACGCCTACGCCGAGAGCGACACCGAAGAGCTGCGCCTTGAGATCGCCGCGCGTGGCGGACGCCCCATCGAGGTCATCGAGGGTCCCCTGATGGACGGCATGAACGTGGTCGGTGACCTCTTCGGCGCCGGCAAGATGTTCCTGCCCCAGGTCGTGAAGTCGGCCCGTGTGATGAAGAAGGCAGTCGCCTACCTCATCCCGTTCATCGAGCAGGAGAAGCTCGACAACCCGCAGTACGCGACGGCCAAGGAGACGAACGGCACCATCGTCATGGCCACGGTCAAGGGCGACGTGCACGACATCGGCAAGAACATCGTCGGCGTGGTGCTGCAGTGCAACAACTACGAGGTCATCGACCTCGGGGTCATGGTTCCTGCTCAGAAGATCCTCGACACGGCGGCCGAGGTGGGCGCCGACATCATCGGGCTCTCAGGCCTGATCACGCCCTCGCTCGACGAGATGGTCAACCTCGCCACGGAGATGCAGCGTCAAGGCCTGACCATTCCGTTGCTGATCGGTGGAGCCACCACGTCGCGGGCCCACACCGCGGTAAAGGTCGACCCCAAGTACGACGGACCGGTCGTCTGGGTGAAGGACGCCTCGCGTTCGGTGCCCACGGCCGCTGCGCTGCTCCACGACACCAAGCGCGAGACGTTGATGGCCGACATCAAGGTCGACTACGACGCCCTGCGCGCCCGCCATGCCAACAAGGGTGACCGCAAGCTCGTCGCCTACGACACAGCGAAGGCCGACGCGACCCCGGTCGACTGGTCGAGCTACGTGCCGCCGCTGCCGAAGACACCTGGCGTGCACGTGCTCGACGACTACGACCTCGCCGAGTTGCGCGAGTACATCGACTGGCAGCCGTTCTTCAACGCCTGGGAGATGAAAGGCAAGTTCCCCGACATCCTCAACAGCCCCACCCACGGCGAGGTCGCGCGCAAGCTCTACGACGACGCTCAGGCCATGCTCGACCAGATGATCGCTGAGAAGTGGGTCACCGCACGGGGGGTCTACGGGTTCTTCCCCGCGGCAGCCGACGGCGACGACACCATCGTCTATACCGACGACGACCGTCAGACCGTGCTCACCGTGCTGCACCACCTTCGCCAGCAAGGCGAGCACCGCGAGGGGATCGCGCACAAGTCGCTTGCCGACTACGTGGCTCCGCAGAGCAGCGGGCTCCAGGACTACGTGGGTGGTTTCGCCGTGACGGCCGGCATCGGACTCCCAGAGCGCGTGAAGGCATTCCGCGACGGGCTCGACGACTACAACGGGATCCTGGTCGAAGCCTTGGGCGACCGGCTCGCTGAGGCTTTCGCCGAGCGCTTGCACCAGCGCGTTCGCACCGAGTTCTGGGGACACGTCGCCGGTGAGCAGTTGACCAACGAGGACCTGATCGCCGAGAAGTACTCGGGCATCCGCCCTGCCCCCGGGTACCCCGCGTGCCCAGACCACACCGAGAAGCTCACGCTGTGGGAGCTCCTCGACGTCGAGAACGCTGCCGGCATCACGCTGACCGAGGGCATGGCCATGTGGCCGGGCGCGTCGGTCTCAGGCTGGTACTTCAGCCACCCCGACTCGCAGTACTTCGTGGTGGGTCGTCTCGGTCGCGACCAGGTGGCCGACTATGCCGAGCGCAAGGGCTGGACGATCGCCGAGGCGGAGCGCTGGCTCTCACCCAACCTCGGTTACGAACCCGAGGACTGAGGTGCCCGGGCTGGCCGCGGTGCTCTGGGACATGGACGGGACGCTCGTCGACACGGAGCCCTACTGGATCGCCACCGAGTTCGCCCTGGCAGACGAGTACGGCGCCACCTGGAGCCACGACCTCGCGCTCCAGCTGGTCGGCAACGACCTGCTCGAGTCGGGCAGGTTCATTCGCGACCACATGGATCTGCCCCTCACGTCCGAGCAGATCGTCGACCGACTGCTCGACGGCGTCGTGGCGCAGGTCGAGCAATCGGTACCTTGGCGTCCTGGCGCCGTTGAGCTGCTGACCGCCCTGCGTGCCGACGACGTGCCCTGCGCGCTGGTCACGATGTCGTACGAGCGCTTCGTGGCCCCGATCTTGGCGGAGCTTCCTCCCGGCACCTTCCGGGTCGTCGTCACCGGCGACCAAGTGACCCGCGGCAAACCCGACCCCGAGCCCTATCTGAGCGCGGCACGGCTTCTCGGCGTCGACCCGACCGACTGCGTGGCCATCGAAGACTCCAACACCGGGTGCCGGTCAGCCGAGTCGGCCGGTTGCACCGTGCTCGCCGTCCCCAATCACGTGCAGATCGACCCCGGCGTACGTCGGATCTTCGTCAAGTCGCTGGCCGACTTGTCGGTGGCCGACCTCACGGCGGCGCGGCGGGGTCGGCCGAACGATCTTGCGTAGATCCGCTCACTGCCGTGAAGGTTGCCGACTTCGTTATCGGAATGCGATCGACTTGACCGCCTGATGGCGTAGCCGCGAACGGCGGGGAACAGTACTGTGCCGGGATTATGACCGGTCCAGTCTCGGGCCGGACTCCCCCCAACAACGAGGTGAATCGTGCGACTGACCAAGCGTCCATTGATGCTCGGAGTGGCTGGGCTGACTGCAGCCAGCATTGTTCTTACCGGCTGTGCTGACAGTGACCGTGACTCCGACGGGGGAGGCGGCGACGGCGAAGCCAGCGGCACCTTCGTGTTCGCCGGTTCGGCTGAGCCCGAGACCCTCGACCCGTTCTACGCCTCTGATGGTGAGAGCTTCCGCGTGGCCCGACAGATCTTCGAGGGCCTCGTCGGCACCGTTCCCGGCACTGCCGACCCCGCGCCGCTGCTAGCCAAGGAGTGGACGACGGCCGAGGACGGTCTGAGCTACACGTTCTCCCTCGAGACCGGCGTGAAGTTCCACGACGGCACAGACTTCAACGCCGAGGCCGTGTGCGCCAACTTCGACCGTTGGTACAACCTGCCCGAGTCGGCCCAAGGCGATGACATCGCCTACTACTACGCCACCCTCTTCCGTGGCTTCGCGACCGGCCCGAAGTCAGACGCCGCGATCTATGAGTCGTGCACCGCTGATGGCGACGACTCGGCCACCATCGCCCTGAAGTCGCCGTTCGCCGGCTTCATCTCGGCGCTGTCCCTGCCGGCCTTCTCCATGCAGAGCCCCTCGGCCCTCGAGCAGTTCCAGGACGACTCGGCCCAGGACCCGCGCCAGAGCGAGTACGCCACGGCTCGGCCCACCGGAACAGGCCCGTTCACGCTCGAGGCATGGAACCGCGGCACGGACGTGACTCTCGCGCGCAACGACGACTACTGGGGCGAGAAGGCCAAGGTCGAGAAGGCGGTCGTGCTCGCCATCGACGAGCCCAAGGCCCGCGCAGACGCCCTGCGCAACGGCGACATCGACGGTTTCGACCTGGTCGGTCCGGCCGACCTGGCCGCCCTCGAGTCCGACGGGCTGCAGATCCAGGAGCGCGCCGGCTTCAACGTGCTGTACCTCGGCATGAACCAGCAGGCGAAGCCGCTCGGCGACCTCAAGGTGCGTCAAGCCATCGCTCACGCGCTGAACATCCCCGAGATCATCAGCAACTCGATGCCGGAGGGCACGCCCGCCGCGATCGAGTTCATCCCTGACCTGGTCGCTGGCTACACCGAGGACGTCACGCGCTACGAGTTCGACCAGGACCGCGCCCGGCAGCTGCTGAAGGAGGCGGGCGCCTCCAACGCCACCATCGAGTTCAACTACCCGACGGGCGTCTCGCGGCCGTACATGCCCGACCCGGAGGCGACGTTCAACATCATCCGCACCCAGCTGGAGGCCGTGGGCCTGAAGATCAAGCCCACCGCTGACCAGTGGTCGCCCGACTACCTGGACAAGATCCAGGGCACGCCCAACCACGGCATCCACCTGCTCGGGTGGACCGGCGACTACAACGACACCGACAACTTCCTCGGCGTGTTCTTCGGTGCTGCTACCGACGAGTGGGGCTTTGAGAACCAGGGCATCTTCGACGCACTGAAGGCCGCCCGAGAGATCCCGGTGCTCGAAGACCAGGTGCCGCTCTACGAGGAGATCAACAAGGAGGTCATGGACTTCCTGCCGGGCGTCCCCCTGGCGCACCCGGTGCCGTCGCTCGCCTTCGCCGCGGACGTGGAGGGCTACCAGACCAGCCCCGTCCAGGACGAGGTCTGGAACACCGTCACGGTCGGCGAGTGATCCCGGGGTCCCCGCTCGGGTCAAGGGATCCCCACCTGACCAGGAGCTAGCCGATGCTTCGCTTCGCGCTGCGTCGGCTGGCCCTGATGGTCCCGGTCCTGGCAGGGCTCTCACTCCTTCTCTTCATCTGGGTGAGGGCCCTGCCGGGCGACCCGGCTCGCGCGCTCCTGGGCCAGCGGGCCAACGAGGAGAACCTCGCGCGGGTCACCGAGACCTACGGGTTCGATCGACCGATCTTCGAGCAGTACTGGACCTACGTCACCTCGCTGTTGCGCGGTGACTTCCTGAACTCGATCCAGACCGGGCAGCCGGTGCTCGACAGCTTCACCGAGCGTTTTCCGGCCACCATCGAGCTGAGCCTGGCCGCGCTGCTCTTCGCTGTCGTGGTCGGCATCCCGATGGGCTACTTCGCGGCTCGCCACCAAGGCGGGTTGATCGACACGACGGTCGTGTCGGGCTCACTGATCGGCGTCGCCACACCGGTCTTCTTCCTCGCGATCCTGCTCAAGCTCGTGTTCGCCGAGTGGCTGGGCTGGTTCCCGACGGTCGGTCGCATCGGGGCTCGGGTCGAGGCGACGGAGGTCACCGGCTTCGCCACCCTCGACGGGCTACTCACCCAAGAGTTCGACGCCACCTGGGATGCCGTGATGCACCTGGTTCTCCCCGGTATCGCCTTGGGCACCATCCCGCTGGCCATCATCGTGCGCATCACCCGTGCCTCGGTGGCCGAGGTGCTGCAAGAGGACTACGTGCGCACAGCGGAGAGCAAGGGACTTTCGCCGTTCCTTGTCTCGCGTCGCCACGTGTTGCGCAACGCGATGCTCCCGGTCACGACCACCATCGGCCTTCAGACCGGCCTGCTGTTCTCCGGTGCCGTGCTCACTGAGACCGTCTTCGCCTTCAACGGCATCGGCTCCTACCTGTTCCGGGCGATCAGCCAGCGCGACTACCCCGTGCTGCAGGGCTACATCATCTTGATTGCGCTCATCTATTCCTTGATCAACCTCGCCGTCGACCTTCTGTACGGCGTCATTGACCCGAGAGTGAGGGTCTCGTGAGCATCCCGATCTCCCCGACCAGCCCGCTCGGACCCGCTGGCACATCTGGCCAGGACGACGACGATGAACGTGGCGCCAGCCTGTGGTCGGGAGCGTGGAAGCGCCTGCGCCGCAACCCGTCAGCGATCATCGGCGCGATCGTCATCGTCGTCTTCGTCGCGATCGCGCTGCTCGCTCCACTGCTCACCAGCTTCGAGCCGGCCTCGGCCGCCGAAGCCGGCAAGGTCACTCCCAGCAAGGTCCCGGGGCCGAGCGCCGAGCACTGGCTCGGACTCGACAGCTTCGGCTCCGACATGTGGACCCAGCTCGTCTACGGCGCGCGCCAGTCCCTGGTCTACGGGGTGGTCTCGACCGCGATCGGCCTGACCTTTGGGGCATTCCTCGGGGTGCTTGCCGGCGGCTTCGGCAGCGTCGGTGGTCGGTTCGGCGGCTGGGTCGACCAAGCAGTCATGCGCCTGGTCGACATCATGCTCTCGGTGCCCAGCTTGCTGCTGGCGGTCAGCGTGGCTGCGGTGTTGGGCAAGAATGCCTTGGCGATCATGATCGCGATCGGTGCTGCCCAGGTGCCGATCTTCGCCCGACTGCTGCGCAGCTCGATGCTCTCGCAGGGCCGCTCCGACTACGTGCTCGCCGCCTCGGCTCTCGGCCTGCGCAAGCGGCGGATCGTGATGAGTCACATCCTGCCCAACTCGGCCGGACCCACCATCGTGCAAGCCACCCTCAACCTCGCCACCGCAATCATCGAGGTGGCCGCACTGTCCTACCTCGGCCTCGGCGAGGGTGATCCGGCCGTCGCCGAGTGGGGGCGGATGCTCGTAGCTGCCCAAGATCGCTTCTCCAGCGACCCGCGGTTGGCGATCTACCCCGGCATCGCGATCGCGATCACTGCGCTGGGGTTCACGCTGCTCGGCGAGGCACTGCGCGAAGCACTCGACCCCAGGTCCCGAAGGTGACGGCCATGAACGCCACTCCAGAACCGGTGACCCCGCTGCTATCGGTGCGCGACCTGTCGGTCGAGTTCGGGCTGCGCGGCCAACGGCGCGTCCGTGCGGTCGACTCGGTCAACTTCGATATCGGTCCGGGCGAGCACGTCGGGCTGGTGGGTGAGTCGGGCAGCGGCAAGTCCGTCACCTCGCTCGCCATCATGGGCCTGCTGCCCAAGAGAGGCGCCCACGCCAGCGGCAGCGTCACCTACGACGGCCGTGAGCTGATCGGAATGTCTCACTCGGCCATGTCGCAGCTTCGTGGCCGTGAGATCGCGATGGTCTTCCAAGACCCGATGACATCGCTCAACCCGGTCGTCACCGTCGGCGTCCAGGTCTCGGAGGTGATCCGTCGGCACAACGACGTCACTCGCGCCGAGGCGCGGTCGCGGGCTGGCGACCTGCTCGTCAAGGTCGGTATCCCCGATCCGGTTCGCCGACTCAAGGAGTACCCGCATCAGCTGTCGGGCGGGATGCGGCAGCGGATGCTCATCGCCATTGCCTTGGCGTGCGAGCCGCGACTCCTCATCGCCGACGAACCCACGACCGCTCTCGACGTGACCATCCAGGCCCAGGTGCTGGAGGTGCTCAAGGAGCTCGTGGCCGACACCCAGGCAGCGCTGCTGATGATCACCCACGACCTCGGAGTCGTGGCTGGTCTGTGCGACCGCGTGAACGTCATGTATTCCGGACGCATCGTCGAGTCGACCACGCGTGAGGTGCTCTTTGACGAGCCGCGTCACCCCTACACCGGAGGGCTGCTGCGCAGCATCCCCCGGCTCGACTCCCCTCGCGGAGAACCGCTCCTGGCGATCCCGGGCTCACCGACCCACACCTTGCCGTGGGCCGAGGGGTGTGCTTTCGCCCCGCGCTGTCAGAACGCCACCGACCAGTGTCGCCAGACAGCGCCCGACCTCGTGGCGGACGGCCCGCGGCGGTTGCGGTGCTACCACCCGTTGGAGCCGACAGCAGCCATGAGTGGGGGAGAGGCATGACCGCGCCGCTGGTGAAGGTCCGCGACCTCAAGGTGCACTTCCCGATCCGCAGTGGCCTGCTGCTGGGTCGCGAGATCGGCGCGGTCAAGGCCGTCGACGGTGTCGACCTCGACATCCCCGAGGGGCGCACGCTGGGCTTGGTCGGCGAGTCCGGCTGTGGCAAGTCCACCCTCGGCAAGGCGCTGCTGCGGCTCGTGCCGGTCACGGGTGGCACCGTGGAGTACGACGGCACCGACGTCGCGTCGCTCAACGGAGAGCGGTTGCGCCAGATGCGGCAGCACATGCAGATGGTGTTCCAAGACCCGCTCGCCTCGTTGAACCCGCGGCAGAGCGTCGAAACGATCCTCACCGAGCCGCTGCGGGCGCACGGCATCAGCTACGACCGCAACACCAGGGTGCGCGAACTGCTCGACCAGGTGGGACTGCCCTCTTCGGCTGCCCGCAAGTACCCGCACGAGTTCTCCGGTGGTCAGCGTCAGCGCATCGGGATCGCGCGAGCCATCGCGCTCGAGCCGCGCTTCGTCATCGCCGACGAGCCGGTCTCGGCCCTCGACGTGTCGATCCAGGCACAGGTGCTCAATCTCCTCGGCGAGCTGCAGGAACGCCTCGGGCTCACGTACCTGGTGATCGCCCACGACCTCGCAGTCGTTCGTCACGTCTCCGACGAGGTCGCGGTGATGTACCTCGGGGGCATCGTCGAGCAGGCCCCGTCCGACGACCTGTACGCCACACCTCGCCACCCGTACACGCAGGCTCTGATGTCGGCAGTGCCGGTGCCCGACCCCCGGGTCGAGGCCAGTCGCGAGCGGATCGTCCTTGCCGGAGACCTACCCTCCCCGGCCAACCCGCCGTCGGGGTGCACGTTCCACACCCGGTGCCCCTTCCGGCAACCCACCCGCTGCCACGACGAGCGACCTCTCTTGAGGGTCGTAGCCACGGAGCACCAGGTGGCTTGCCACTGGGCCGAGGAGATCGCCGAGGGCACCATCACCCCTCAGCGGCTCACCGACCAGGACGTCGCCGACGCCGAGGCGGAGGCCGCTCGGTGATCGCACGATGATCACCTGCCTTCGATTGGCCCCAGGTACTAGTACCAAAGGACAATGGTGGGGGCCGGAGTTCCTGGCCGAGAATCGACGCACCCGGAGATGCGGCAGTCTCCGTGATCAGGAAGCAGGTCCACATGTCCTCCCGTCGGGGAATCGTTGCCACGCTCAGCCTCGTGCTGGGTGCAGCGGCGCTCGTCTCAGCCCCCGTGGCTGTCTCGAGTGGCAATGATTCCGCGCGGGAGGACTGTGCCCGCTCCAGCGAGCACCGCTTGCGAGTCGTCGTCAACGACGAGAACTCCAGCCGCCTCACGGTCATCGGCGTCGTCTTCAGCAATGATGAGGACGTGTGGGAGTGGCGGATGAAGCACAACGGCGATATCTCAGCCGACGGCAAGGTTCAGGCCAAGGATCGCGAGCGATCGTTCCGGATCCAACGCACCATGATCGACCTGACCGGCCCGGACACGATCCAGTTCGCGGCTCGCAACACGGTCACGGGCGAGCTCTGCATCCAGGAACGGGACTTCTGAGGTCCTCTGTTCGCAGCCCGGTCGTCAGGTTCGTGGCCATCGGCCTGGTGACCCTGGTGGCCCTCACTTTCGGCACGAGCATTTTTGCTCAGCGTGCGGCGGATCGTGAGGCGCTCGCGGAGGCGCGCAGTCTGCACTCGGTGCTCGCCCTGGCGATCGCCAAGCCTGGCCTGAGCCAAGGCCTCTTCAAAGGTCGGCTCGGAGAGATTGACCGCGTCGACCGCCTGGTGCGCACCAGGTTCCTGGCTAACCCCAGCCTCGACGTCGTGATCGTCGGCGTGAACATCTGGGCCGAGGGTGGGCGTCTGGTCTACACCGACAGCAGCAACGTCGCCGAGATCGTCGAAAGCCCGGATCGTCGCTACGAGCTCGGCGAGGAACGTCTCGAGGTCCTCGAAGACGGCGGCACCGGAGAGCTGGTCCGAGACGAAGAGGGGACTGCTATCGAGCCCCCGCAGGGCCGTGGCACCCGCGGCCCGGTCCAGATCTTCACCCAGATCACCACCAGCAGCGGCGAACCACTGCTGTTCGAGGGCTTCTATGCCTTGTCGAACCTCGAGGAGCGCCGCGAGCAGATCTATGCACCGTTCCGGTACATCACCGTCGGCGGTATGGCTGCACTCCTGCTGTTGGTCACGCCCATCATCTGGGTGCTCACCCGCGACGTGCGTCGCGCGGGCGAAGAGCGCGAACGTCTCCTTCAAGCCGGCATCGACGCCTCCGACGCCGAACGCCGAAGGATAGCCCGCGACCTGCACGACGGCGTGGTGCAGGATCTCGCTGGCACCTCCTTCAGCCTGGCCGCGCTGGCCAGGCAAGAGTCCCTGCCGCCTGAGCTGCGCGTCACCATGGGCAATGCCAACGACTCGCTGCGCGCCTCCCTGAAGGGGCTGCGCTCGTTGTTGGCCGAGATCCATCCGCCGGAGATCCCCGCCGAGGGTCTTGCGGCGGCTCTAGCCGACCTGATCGCCCCGGCCGCGGCCCAAGGTGTGCAAGCCTCGGTCAGCGTCGTGGGGGCCACCGACGCCTCAGATGAACAGGCCGCGCTCGTGCTCCGCGTAGCTCAAGAGGCCGTGCGCAACGCGCTTCGCCACGCCCACGCCACGACCCTGGCAGTGACCGTTCACAGCGATGGCAAGATCCTGGTGCTGGAAGTTGTCGACGACGGAGTCGGCTTCGACCCGACCGCCCCTCGGGCGGTCGACCGCTATGGACTCAAGGGCATGACCAGCCTGGCCGGTGACCGCGGCGGCACCCTGAACGTCGTCTCGGCGATCGGGGAGGGCACCGCAGTGAGGTTGGAGGTGGTTGTCAGTGGCTGACGCCAAGATTCGAGTGGTGCTGGTCGACGATCACGCCGTGATTCGAGCCGGCCTCGGCCAGCTGCTGCACGCCGTCGGCGACATCGACGTGGTGGGTGAGGCCGGCAACGGGGCCGACGCCGTGACCGTCACGCGTGAGACCAGGCCCGACGTCGTGCTCATGGACCTGCAGATGCCGGGCATGGACGGGGTGGAGGCCACCCGACAGATCGTCGCCGAAGGCCTCGCCGACGTGCTGGTGCTGACGTCGTTCTCCGACAGCGAGCGCATCTTCGGAGCTCTCGAGGCTGGAGCAGTGGGCTACCTCCTCAAGGACGCCGACCCCGACGACGTGCTCAACGGCATCCGCTCGGTTCGTCGCGGTGAGTCACCCATCCACCCGAAGGCAGCCCGTGCGCTGATCGGACCCCGGTCGGTACCCAGCAACGTGCAGCTCACTGGACGCGAGACCGAGATCCTCACCTTGGTCAAGGACGGCCTGGCCAACAAGGTGATCGCGCGTCGGCTGAACATCAGCGAGCGCACCGTCAAGGCGCACCTGACGTCAGCTTTCTCCCGCATCGGAGTGCCCGACCGCACCCAGGCCGCGCTGTGGGCCGAGCGCAACGGCCTCTGAGCCATCGGTCGCGTCAGCCAGTGCCTGACCGGGCAGTGGGGGAGGAGTGCCACCCCACGCGGGGCACAGGGCCTGGTGCGCGCACCACGAGCAGAGCGCCCCGCGCCGAGGCTGCCAGTCTCCTGTCTCGGTCGCGGTGGTGATGGCTCGCCAGACCGCCTCGACCTTGCGCTCGGTGGCCAGCAGGTCGTCGATGTCGGGCTCATAGCGCAGGATCTCGCTGTTGCCGAGGTAGATGAGCTGCAGCATCCGGGGCACGACCCCACGCATCCGCCACAGCACCAGTCCGTAGAACTTGAGCTGGAAGAGCGCCTTGCCCTCGAAATTTTCGCTGGGTGACCGGCCGGTCTTGTAGTCGACGATCCGCACCGCGCCGTCAGGAGCGACGTCGACCCGGTCGACAAAGCCACGCAGCAGAAGCTTGGAGTCGAGCACCGACTCGACGTAGAGCTCGCGGTCAGCCGGTTCGAGACGGCGCGGATCTTCGAGCGTGAAATAGCTCTCCAGAACCCGGCGACAGCTGACCAGCCAGGCCACGTGCTCGGGACTCTCGCGCCCAAACATCGAGGCCAGCTCGGGCTCGGCCTCGACTAGTTGGTGCCACGCGGGCTCGAGCATGGCGGCGGCCTGCTCGGGCGTCCGGTCTGTCGCCGGCAGGTCGAAGATCTGCTCCAACACCTTGTGAACCACCGTGCCCCGCGCGGCGTCAGGCGAGGGCGGCTCGGGGAGTCGGTCAATGGTGCGGAAGCGATAGAGCAGGGGACACGTCATGAAGTCGCCGGCCCGACTCGGCGAGATAGCTCCCAGCACCTCGACGCCGTCGACGACGGTCGCAGTCGGCTGGTCGGTGGCTGACGTCATGATCGTCAGCCTAGGCAGCACCGCCGACACCCGAACGTAGGCTGGTGTCGTGGCCACCGACACGCTCCCTCGCGCGCGACACGTACGCGTGGTCACGGTGCGCGGCACAGCGATCAGGCTGGCTCCCTCGTGCCTGATCTTGGTGGGGTTGCTGGCGATCGCCATCGCACCGCGTGCCGAACTCGTCGCTCCCTCGATCGGAGCCGGCGCTTACCTCGTGGGCGCGCTCCTGGGCGTGGTGGTCTACGCAGCGGCACTGGTGCACGAAGCCGCACATGCTGTCTTGGCCCGCCGCTACGGGCACGACGTCCCCTCGATCACGTTGAGCGTCACGGGCGGACGAACCGTGGTCGACGGCGAGGCGGCCACGCCCGGCGAAGAGTTCATCACCGCGCTCGTCGGGCCACTGGTGTCGCTGGCGATCGGTGCGATCGCTCTGGCTGCTCGCCTACTCCTCGACGAGGGGGTGCCCGCGCTGGCGCTCGAGGTGCTGGTGATCGCCAACCTCGTGCTGGGGTTGCTCGACCTGGTGCCTGCCCCACCACTCGACGGCGGCCGACTGGTGAAGGCCGTCGCCTGGCGCATCGTCGGCTCACCGCGACGCGGAGCACTGGCCGCAGCCTGGGGCGGGCGAGTGGTGGCCGTGCTTCTGCTGACAGCACCAGTCATCGCCGGGCCTGCCTTCGGACGAGAGGTGCTGGTCACCGACATCGTGCTGTGCGGTGCGATGGCGCTCCTGCTGTGGTCGATGGCCACCAACGAGATCGCAGTCAACCGGCTTCGCATCGCCATGGAGGGAGTGGTGGCCCGTGACGTTGCGTTGGCGGCGCTCACCGTGGCCCCTGACCTCCCCCTTGCCGAGGCGATCCGCCGCGCTGACGAAGGCGGCACCCCGGGCATCGTGACCATCGACCCCGACGGCCGACTGCTCGGCGTCGTCAACCAGTCGGCAGTCGATGCGATGCCCGCAGAACGCCGGCCGTGGGTCGACACCAGCTCGGTCACCCGGGCGGTTTCTCCCGAACGGTGCCTGGCCGCCGACTTGAGCGGAGATCACTTGCTGCGCGCGATCCACATGGCGCCCGGACCGGAGTATGTGGTCCTCGAACCAGGTGGCTCGCTGATCGGCGTACTGCGTCTAGCCGACCTCGACCGCGCCGTCCACGGCACCTGACCGGTACGGTTCCGCGGTGCCCCACGACGAGAACCCGATCGAGACGGTCGCCCCCGACGTGCCCCCCGAAGCATGGTCGGGAGTTCACCGCGGACCCCTGCGACCCGGTGAGTGGGTCCGCCTGGTCGACACCAAGGGACGCCGGCACAACATCTGCCTGGAGGAGGGCAAGCGGTTCTTCTCCAACCGCGGCCACTTCGAGCACGACGAGCTGATCGGTCGCGAGGAGGGCTTCGCGGTCACCTCGTCCGCCGGCGGCGAGTACCTCGTGTTCCGCCCGCTGCTCGCTGAGTTCGTCGTCTCGATGCCACGCGGCGCAGCGGTGGTCTACCCCAAGGACGCCGCACAGATCGTCGCGATGGCCGACATCTTCCCTGGCGCAGACGTCGTGGAAGCCGGCGTCGGCTCAGGGGCGCTCACCTGCTCGCTGCTGCGGGCCGTCGGCCCCCACGGCCGGGTGCGCTCGTTCGAACGGCGCGAAGAGTTCGCCGAGGTCGCCACCCGCAACGTCACCCAGTTCTTCGGCGGCGACCACCCGGCCTGGACCTTGACCCTGGGTGACCTCGCCGAAGCCCTGCCGGCCTCGGGGGAGCGGTGCGACCGAATCATCCTCGACATGCTTGCGCCCTGGGAGTGCCTGGACGCGGCGGCAGAAGCCCTCCGCCCCGGAGGCATCGTCTGCGCCTACGTCGCCACCACCACCCAGCTTTCCCGCTTCACCGAGACCGTGCGGGTGCACGGCGGCTTCACCGACCCCCAGGCCTGGGAGTCGCTGGTGCGCGACTGGCACGTTGAAGGTCTTGCCGTCCGGCCAGGACACAAGATGATCGGCCACACCGCCTTTCTTGTGACCGCACGCCGGATGGCTCCTGGGCAGCGTCCCCCGCTCAAGCGTCGGCGTCCGGCACCGGGCGCCTACGGACCCGACTACACCGGTCCCCGGCCGGCCGAGGTCGGGGAGGAGGGCGAGGCGACGCAGAACGAGGGAGCGCTGTGAAGCCGTTCCTGCTGCTGTCGATCCGCTCAGAACCCGCCGCGGCACTCGACGAGGAGGCAGCCTTCCGCCGCTTCCTCGACGTCTCGACCGAGGAGATGAAGCGCGTGCTGCTCGGCACCGAACCGCTGCAGGTCAACCTCGACGACTGGTCGGGAGTGATCCTCGGCGGCGGCGCGTTCACCGTCTCCGACGAGGCGGCCACCAAGTCGGAGGCCCAGGTGCGCGCCGAGGCCGACCTGTCGGTGCTGCTGGACGACATCGTGGCCCGCGACTTCCCCTTCCTCGGAGCTTGCTACGGCATCGGCACTCTGGGCGGCCACCAGGGCGGCGTGGTCGACAAGCAACATCCTGAGCCAGTCGGGCCGCTCAGCGTCACGCTCACCGAAGCCGGGCAGGCCGATCCGCTGTTTGCTGGCGTGCCCGAGCACTTCGTGGCGTTCGGAGGGCACAAGGAGGCCTTGTCGCGGCTGCCTCGACGCGCCACGTTGCTGGCCACGTCGGCGGCATGTCCGGTGCAGGCGTTCCGCGTGGGCGCCAACGTCTACGCCACCCAGTTTCACCCCGAGCTGGACCTGGCAGGCCTGCACACCCGCATCGACGCCTACGCCCACCACGGCTACTTCGACCCCGCCGATGCCCAAGCCCTGCGCGACGCCGGTAGCGCCGTCGACGTCGTCCACCCGATGACAACCCTGCGCAACTTCGCGCTCCGCTACGGGCGCTGAGACACGACAGCCTCGACCGCATCACGATCCGGTGACGAAATCGTGATCGACACCGACCGAACGACCCCTGTGAACGAGCCTGCACCCAGGTAGGGTCGTGAAGACAGGAGGTGGTCCGAATGTCGAGCACGAGTGAGTCCAACGCCGGGGGTCGCAGCGCCGAGGAGCTGATGAACCAGGTTCGGTTCCTCGAGTCCGAGGTCACCGACCTGCGCCGGCGCCTTTCCGATGGCCCGACGCAGTCGCGCGGCCTCGAGTTGCGCCTGGCTGACACCCAGCGGTCCTTGGCCGCGGTCACCGCCCAGAACGAGCGGCTGGCCCAGACCCTGCGCGAGGCTCGCGACCAGATCACCAAGTTGAAGGAAGAAGTCGACCGGCTGGCCCAGCCGCCCGCAGGTTTCGGCACGTTCCTCGAGCGCCACGAAGACAACTCTGTCGACGTCTTCACTGGCGGCCGCAAGCTCCGGGTGAACGTCAGCCCCGCCGTCGACCTCGACAGCCTGCGCCGCGGCCAGGAGGTCATGCTCAACGAAGCCCTGAACGTCGTGGAGGCCCTCGCCTACGAGAAGGTCGGCGAAGTCGTCATGTTCAAGGAGCTGCTCGCCGACGGCGATCGGGTCTTGGTCGTCGCCAACGCCGACGAGGAGCGGGTCGTGCGCATTGCCGAGCCGCTGCGCGAGATCACCCTGCGTGTCGGCGACTCGCTCTTGCTCGACTCGCGGGCCGGCTATGTCTACGAACGGGTGCCGAAGTCGGAGGTCGAGGAGCTCGTCCTCGAGGAGGTGCCCGACATCGACTACAGCGACATCGGTGGTTTGTTCGGTCAGATCGAGACCATCCGCGACGCCGTCGAGCTGCCCTACCTGCACCCCGAGCTGTTCATCGAGCACGAGCTCAAGCCGCCCAAGGGCGTGCTGCTCTACGGCCCGCCCGGCTGCGGCAAGACGCTGATCGCCAAAGCGGTCGCGAACTCGCTGGCCAAGAAGGTGGCCGCCAAGACCGGTCAGGAGGGCAAGTCGTACTTCCTGAACATCAAGGGCCCCGAGCTGCTCAACAAGTACGTCGGCGAGACCGAGCGCCACATTCGGCTGGTGTTCCAGCGCGCCCGAGAGAAGGCCAGCGAGGGCACGCCGGTCATCGTGTTCTTCGACGAGATGGACTCCCTGTTCCGCACCCGCGGATCAGGTGTCTCCTCTGACGTCGAGAACACGATCGTGCCGCAGCTGCTCAGCGAGATCGACGGCGTCGAGGCGCTCGAGAACGTGTTGGTCATCGGCGCCTCCAACCGCGAGGACATGATCGACCCCGCCATCCTGCGCCCAGGACGCCTCGACGTGAAGATCAAGATCGAGCGACCGGACGCCGAGTCGGCGCGCGACATCTTCAGCAAGTACCTCACCTCCCGGCTCCCGCTGCACGCCGAAGACCTCGCCGAGTTCGGCGGTGACGCCGAGGCCTGCGTCACCGGCATGATCCGAGCCACCGTCGAGCGGATGTACACCGAGACCGACGAGAACCGATTCCTCGAGGTCACCTACGCCAACGGCGACAAGGAGGTCCTGTACTTCAAGGACTTCAACTCCGGCGCGATGATCCAGAACATCGTCGACCGAGCCAAGAAGATGGCTATCAAGGACCTTCTCGACCACCAGCAGCGCGGTCTGCGGGTCTCACACCTCATGCAGGCCTGCGTCGATGAGTTCAAGGAGAACGAGGACCTCCCGAACACGACCAACCCCGACGACTGGGCGCGCATCTCCGGCAAGAAGGGCGAGCGGATCGTGTTCATC
>JBAUWM010000339.1:0-4191 GCA_049583775.1 Nocardioides sp. | reverse complement strand
TCAGTGCGTCACCTGCACTGTTCACCACGCGCACGGTGCCAGCGGCCGGCACCTCGAAGGTCTTGTCGTGCGAGCCGTACTCCTCGGCCGCCTTGGCCATCAGGCCGACGTTGGGCACCGAGCCCATGGTGGCCGGGTCGAAGGCGCCGTGGGCACGGCAGTCGTCGATGACGGTCTGGTAGACGCCTGCGTAGCAGGAGTCGGGGATCACTGCGAGGGTGTCGGCCTCTTCACCGTCGGGACCCCACATGTGTCCCGAGGTGCGGATCATCGCCGGCATCGAGGCGTCGATGATGACGTCGCTGGGCACGTGCAGGTTGGTGATGCCCTTGTCGGAGTCGACCATGGCGACGGCCGGCCCCTCGGCGAGGCGCTCGGCGACGGCTGCCTTGATGGCGTCGCCCTCGGGCAGCGAGCCGACAGCGTCCAGCAGGGCGCCGAGGCCGTCGTTGGGCGAGATGCCCGCTGCGGCCAGCTGCTCGCCGTACTGCTCGAACAACGTCGGGAAGAAGGCCTGCACCACGTGGCCGAAGATGATCGGGTCGGAGACCTTCATCATCGTGGCCTTCAAGTGGGCCGAGAAGAGGACGTCCTCGGCCTTGGCTCGGGCGATCTGCTCGGTGAGGAAGCGACGCAGCGCGGCGACGTCCATGTAGGTGCCGTCGACGACCTCGCCGGCCAGCACCTTCACCTCAGGCTTGAGCACGGTGACCGTGCCGTCGACACCGACGTGCTCGATGCGCAGGGTGTCGTCGGCGGGGATGATCACCGACTTCTCGTTGGAGCGGAAGTCGTGCTCGCCCATGGTGGCCACGTTGGTCTTGGAGTCGGCGCTCCACTTGCCCATCCGGTGGGGGAACGACTTCGCGTAGTTCTTGACCGACGCCGGCGCACGACGGTCGGAGTTGCCCTCGCGGAGCACCGGGTTGACGGCGGAACCCTTGACCTTGTCGTACTTGGCCCGGGTCTCCTTCTCCTCGTCCGTGGTGGGGTTCTCCGGGTAGGCGGGCAGGTCGTACCCCTGCTCCTGAAGCTCCTTGACGGCCGCCTTGAGCTGTGGGATCGACGCCGAGACGTTGGGCAGCTTGATGATGTTGGCTTCGGGCTTCGTGGCCAGCTCGCCGAGCTCGGCCAGGTGGTCGGCGACGCGCTGCTCGTCGGTCATCCGCTCGGGGAACTGGCTGATGATCCGGCCCGACAGAGAGATGTCGCGCGTCTCGACCTCCACGCCAGCCTTCGCCGCATAGGCCGCGATGATCGGCAGGAAGGAGTACGTCGCGAGGAGGGGTGCCTCGTCGGTGTGCGTGTAGATGATCGTCGACTTGTCAGCCATGGGTGATCGTCGCTCCTGCTCGCTGCGGCTCGTGGATTCGTCTTGACGTCAAGATACCTGACGGACGTTGTCCGACGATTGGCAGCCTAAGGGTTCCACGGAGCCAACCGAAGCGAGGTTTGGCGAGCGGCCGTGGCGGGCACATCCGGCGCATGAACGACACGCCTGCTCCCACCGATCTCTCCCCCGGACTCACCGGCTCAGCCGACTCGACGCTGGGCCAGCGGTTGACCGCCGAGGCGCTCGGCACGTTGGTGCTGGTGCTCGTTGGTTGCGGCGCGATCGTGGTCCCGCTCCTGCGCTTGGTAGACCTCTACGACGAGCGAGACGAGCTCAGCTCGTTCGATCTGCTCGCGCAGAGCAGCACGCCGCTGGTGTCGTTCACGTTCGGATTCCTGATCATCGGGCTCGGGTTCGCCTTGGGCCGGACGTCGGGTGCCCACCTGAACCCGGCGCTCTCCATCGGTGCCGCTGCGGCGGGTCGCATGCCCTGGTCGGACGCCCTGCGGTACTGCCTGGCACAGCTCGGCGGCGCCATCCTGGGTGGCGCACTCCTGCTCCTGCTCGCGAGCGGCTTCGACTCCTTCAACGCGTTCGACGTCCCGCTCGGCCACAGCGCCTGGGGCGACGCCGGCACCGGCTATGCCTGGTGGGCAGCCCTCCTGCTCGAGATCGTGCTGACGGCCTTCTTCGTGCATGTCTTCCTCGGTGCCACCGACGAACGCAACCCGCACCGGGCATTCGCACCGATCGCGATCGGTCTCGGTTTCGGCGCGCTCTACTTCCTCTCGGTGCCCGCGGTGAATGGCGGGCTCCACCCGGCCAAGGCGATCGGAGCGGCGCTCTTCAGCGGAAGCGACGCGCTCGGAGCCCTGTACGTGTTCGTGATCGGGCCGGTCCTCGGCGCCTTGTTGGCGGGGATGCTCCACCCGGTGCTGTTCGGCCGGGGCAGCGATCCGGTGCCCGGTTCTGGCGTCGCTTTCAGGACCCCCCAGGTGTCCTCCTCGCGGTTCGAGACGAGCCCTTACGCCGAGCAGCACCCGTCGCAGGAGCCCATCATTCAAGACGGATGGATGTGGGACGCCGCCGCGCAGCAGTGGGTGCCTGCCCCGATCGGGGTCGACCCCGCGAGCGAGCGCACCCAGATCAGGCCGCCGAACGCCTGAACGCGCGTTCGTCGACGCTCCCGTCAGAGCCGACCAGCTCGAGAACGACCTCGTCGTCGGTGACGACGAGCACGGTTGCCCGCGGGTCACCACCGATTCCGGACGCCGTCCGGTAGCCGTCGCCGACCCGCGGGTTCGCCGCCATCATCAACCCGGCCTCGGCGCCGTCAGCACCAGCCAGCCACACATCAGCTCGGCCAAACCACCACACGTTGCCTCGGGTGTCTTGGGCGAAGTAGTCGGTGACGTCGCCCTCGGTGCGGGCCGTGGTGGCGATGCCGAGCACCTCGGGGCCAGGCACGGGATCCAGCGCGAACCAGGGGTTGTCGACAACGTCCACGAAGTCGTCAGCCTTCGGGCTCGGCGTCGGGATGGTCAGCAGGTCGACACCGGTGGGCGGGCTCGGATCGGAGAACGAGCTGCACCCAGCGCTGCCACCCACCACCAGACACAGCAGTGCCGATACGGCTCGTCGTCGTACGCCGCCGGTCATGGGTCCATGCTCTCTCACGGCCGGAGACCGCGTGCTGTGGGGCGTCCGCGCGCTGCTAGCGTCGGCCGCATCTTCTCGTTCCCCCACCAGACAACAAGGGAGTCGTCGTGAGCTCTGCGCCGCTCAAGATTGCCGTTACCGGTGCCGCCGGTCAGATCGGCTACAGCCTGCTCTTCCGCCTCGCGAGCGGATCGCTGCTCGGCGACCGTCCGATCGAGCTTCGCCTCCTCGAGATCACCCCGGCGCTCAAGGCGCTCGAGGGCGTGGTCATGGAGCTCGACGACTGTGCCTTCCCGGGCCTGGCCGGCGTCGAGATCGGCGATGACGCCGAGACCATCTTCGACGGCGTCAACCTGGCCCTGCTCGTCGGTGCGCGTCCGCGCGGCCCCGGCATGGAGCGCGGCGACCTGCTCTCGGCCAACGGCGCGATCTTCACCGCTCAGGGCAAGGCCCTCAACGCGGTGGCCGCCGACGATGTCCGCATCGGCGTCACCGGCAACCCGGCCAACACCAACGCGCTGATCGCGATGAAGAACGCCCCCGACATTCCCGCCGAGCGGTTCTCGGCGCTGACCCGCCTCGACCACAACCGAGCGATCTCGCAGCTCGCTGCGAAGACCGGCGCAGCCGTCACCGACATCAAGAAGATGACGATCTGGGGCAACCACTCGGCCACCCAGTACCCCGACCTGTTCCACGCCGAAGTCGGCGGCAAGAACGCCGCCGAGGTCGTGGGAGACCAGGACTGGCTCGAGAACACGTTCATCCCGACCGTCGCCAAGCGCGGCGCAGCGATCATCGAAGCCCGTGGCTCCTCCTCGGCCGCCTCGGCCGCCTCGGCCACGGTCGACGCCGCCCGCGACTGGCTGCTCGGCAGCGCCGCCGACGACTGGGTGTCGATGGCTGTCGTCTCCGACGGCTCCTACGGCGTGCCGGAGGGCCTGATCTCCTCGTTCCCCGTCACCACGAAGAACGGCGACTGGGAGATCGTGCAGGGTCTCGAGATCGACGACTTCTCCCGCGCACGCATCGACGCCTCGACCGCCGAGCTCGACGACGAGCGCAACGCCGTCACCGAACTAGGCCTCATCTGACGTCAGGCAACACCGAGCACGAGCGACCCGCGCCCCCGCTGGTCGAGCAGCCGGAACGAGGCACGAGCGACGGCGCCCCGCTGGTCGAGCAGCCGGAGCGAGGCA
>JBAUWM010000338.1:0-1554 GCA_049583775.1 Nocardioides sp. | reverse complement strand
CCGCCACTGTGCTCTTGCCCGACGCCACACCGCCGGTGAGTCCCACTCGCATGCGCAGGACGCTAGCCCACTGTCCTAAGGGGCCTGTGCGTGATCAGCGTTCGCAGCTGCGCTGCACCTCGGCAACACAGCGGTCCTGACCGCCCCTGCCGAGCGCGCGGTCGTGACCCACGCCACCCAGCAACAGGTCGGCGAAACGGAACCCCACGAGGAGGTCGTTGCCGCGGCCCCCGATCGCGCGCGTGTAGCGCTGGTTGATGTGGATCCGGTCGTCGCCAGGACCGCCGGACAAGGAGCCGGCGCCGGTGATGCGGTCATCTCCGCTATTGCCGGTGATGGTGCCCTTGGTCGACCGACTATTCACCACGTCGTCACCTGCCCCGGCGGCGAACCTGAACCCTGAGGGCGACCCCTGAGTACACACGATCACCCCGTCTTCGAAGTTGCCCGGAACCAGGCTGATGCGGTCGTCGCCGCCACGGCTGCTGGCCCGCAGCCGGCAACCTTGCAGATGCGCGTCGTCGGGTCCGGGCGTTCCGTTGAACTTGAGGTCTTCGGCAGCGAGGTCGTACGTCTCGAACCCGCTGAAGTCGCGGGTGCTTGCATCCGCTGAGTAGGTCAACGTCTCCTCGACGAGGTCGACTGCGAGGCCGGCGTCGGCGATCGCCCACAGCAGGTCGTCACCAGGTCCGCCGTCCAAGTCACCACTCGTCGCAGTGGCGCCTCGCAAGCGCGTCGTGTCGTCTCCTGCTCCCATAATCGCGGTCTCGACAGTGCTCGCGAACACCTGGTCGTCGCCGTCCCCGAAGATGCCCAGAACCAGATCGGCGGCGCTGAGCAGATCAGCCTCGGGGGTGCCCACGAAGCGCTCCACGCGCTTGCCCAGCAGCACGAATTCCGTAAAGTCTGTGAACTGAAAGCGGGTCTCTTCCTCCAGCGTGATCAGCCCCAGAGGAGCGTCGACGACCCATCCTGTGGTGCCCGCCACCGAGTCGGAGACTATGAGCTTCGATGGACCAGTACCGCCGAGCATGATCGTGGACGGGTCTACTCGGGGACCTACCGCCAGCGTGCCCCCCTCTGCTCCCAGATCGACCCGTCCGTCAAATGGATCCTCAGACAGGCTCGTCGATGCGGATCCTGCGGAAACGTAGTCGGACCCGCCGGCGGTCGTGATGTCGTCGGCGCCCCCTGCGGCCGACACGCGCTCCGGCCCCGCGCCACCGACATACGTATCGTCGCCGTCGGTCAAGATCACCGAGACTGCGTCGTTGATGCCGTCTCTGTCACCGGGCTCGAACGCCGTCTCGTTGCGGATCAGGTCGTCGCCCGCACCGTCGACCACCCGGACCGAGAACCGGATCGAGGACGCTCCGGTCAGGCAGACCACGTCGTCGCCGCCAGCCGCGTCGACCAGTCGGGCGCCGTTGGAGACGATCACGTCGACGCCGTCCGTGCCGATGATCTCGTGGTCCCAGGTGCCATCGCCGACGAGCGTGGCTTCCTGGCCAGCGCAGGTGGCGTCGGCCGCGGCGGCGCTCTGCGCGGGTGACA
>JBAUWM010000337.1:0-16329 GCA_049583775.1 Nocardioides sp. | reverse complement strand
ATCTCGATACGGCCACCACGGCCTCGTCCCTCAGCCGCGATGCCCTACTCGATGAACGCCGCCCTCGGTCGTCGAGTAGCCCGCCGAGGAACGAGGCAGGCGTACCGAGACGCCGCAAGCCAACCAGCAGCCGCGACCACTCCACACCGACTGCCGACTAGTTGGACCTGAGCCTGAGCCGGGATTCGGCCTACGTGCGCTTGTTTCGGAGGGCCTCGGCCAACGAGGCCACGACGTCCTCGCTCGGCGAGGCGGCGGCCTGGTTGGAGCTCTCGAGCTCGGCCAACAGCTCGGCCCGGTTGACCGCCACTGACCGCGGCGCCTCGATGCCGATCCGGACGACATCGCCTCGCACGTCGAGCACCGTGACGGTGATGTCGTCGCCGATCACGACGCTCTCGCCGATGCGGCGGCTCAGGACCAGCATGGCGTCACGCTACACACGCGCGTGCTCACCCGATCACGCAACCAGGGGCGCGGCGATCGAAAGCTTGGTGTCGTCGAGGATCACCTGGCAGGCGCGCCGGCTGACGGTGTTGATCAGCAACGGGGCCAACAGGTTGGCGGTGGTGCCGGCCAGGCCGTCGCCGGTGGTCAAGATGACGAGCAGCAGCACGTCGTCCACCGACTCGATGGCCAGGTCTTCGACGGTGGCGTCGTCGACCACTGGTGCGTAGTCGGGGAAGAACGTCTGGGGCGGCACCACGAGGAACCGCAGCTCGGGGTCGTCGATCGACCGCAGGGCGCAGAGGAGGCCGGCGTCGTCGAGCTGGACCAACGCGAACGTGTGGGCTTCGGGGAAGCCGGGCAGTGGATGCACCAGCTCGATCACCGGGATGTCCGGCATGGGTCTCCTCCACTCCAGGGAACGCACCGCGTTGTGAGTCGCCGGTTCGCGTGCAGTATCGATCATCGCAGGAAGTCCACCAGGCTCGGCTGCATGACGCGCGCAGTCGACGCAAGAGCGGCTTGGTAGGCCACCTCGTGCAACTGCAAGTCGACCATCGCTTTGGGGAGGTCGGTGTTCTCCACCTCAGACAGTGCGGCAGTCAGGCTCACGACCGAGTCGCGGGCGTGGTTGGCGGCCGATTCCACCCGGTTGTAGCTGGCACCCGCGCTCGTCCGGACCGCACCGATCGTGTCCAGGCGCGTCGACAGCGACCCGAGGCTGGCTCGGATGGCGACGGGGTCGCCGGCCCTCAAAGCTGCCGACAGCGCACCCAGCTCGTCGAAGAGTGAGGCCCCATCGGGCCCGACCACGTCGGTGCCGGTCACGTCGACGCGGATCTTGACCCCGTCAGCCACCGTCCGGTTCACCTCGCCTGGCGTGCCGACGAAGTGCGCGGTGGTCGAGTCAAACGCGGTAGATCCCGCGGTGACACCGCCGAAGATCGGGCGGCCCAGGTAGCTGGTGTTGGCGGTAGCGACGAGCCCTTCGCGCAGCTGGTCGACCTCGACGGCCAAGGCAGCCCGCGAGCTCGCGCTCGAGCTGCCGGTGCTCGCGCCGGCCAGGCCGAGCTCGCGGGCGCGGCGGACGCCGTCCGACATGGAGCCGAGCGTTGAGTCGACAGTGCCCAGCCACCCGATGGCATCGTCCGCGTTGCGGATGTACTGGTTCTGCTGCTGCACCTCGCCCCGGATCCGCATCGCCGAGGTGGTACCGGTGGGCGAGTCGGAGGGCCGGTTGATGACTCGCCCGGTCGACAACTGTTCCTGCACGTGGGACAGCCGCGACAGGCTGGTCTGCAGTGAGGTCAGCGAGCGACCAGCCAGCATCGACTGGGTGACGCGGACGGTGCTCATCAGCGAGTCACCCCGGTCCGGTTGATGAGCGTGTCGAGCACGGAGTCGACGACCGTCATCACTCGTGCGGCAGCCTCGTAGGACCGCTGGGCCGAAAGCATGTTCACCATCTCCTCGTCGAGGTTGACGCCCGAGAGCTGTTCGCGTGCGGAATCGACCTGGGTGGTCAGCAGGCGTTGAGTGCTGGCTAGTCGTTGCACCGAGGCAACCTCGGTGCCGAAGCTGGTGACCAGTCGGCGATAGGCCTCCTCGGCAGCACCCACGTCGGCCAAGGCATCGGCGTTCGACCCATCGACGGCGCCGCCAGCCACGCTCGACGCGGCGACCTGTCCGGGTGTCGTGATCGCCACCTGCAGCGTGCTCGCAGCAGCCCCGGGGGTGTAGGTGAAGAAGGCGCGGCCAGTGGTGCCGGCACGGTCGTAGCCAGCGGCGTGGATCGCATTCACGTCATCGGCAAGGGTCGAAGCTACCGCCGAGAGGCCGTCCGCGTAGGCGGGCAAGGTGGTGGTCAGCAGGTCGGTGATGCCGCCGACCTGGCCTCGACTGCCAGCTGGGACGGCGGTCGTCGTGGCGCCGAGCGTGATGCTGAAGGCGATCGGATTGCCGTCGGAGCCGCCGCTGGGAGTGACCCCTGCTGCGATCTGCAGGCTGCCTGCCCGGGAACCGCTCACCAACGCGACGCCGTTCACGACCACGTCGAAGCCGCCGTCGCTGCGCGCGGTGGCCGTTGCGCCCGTGAGGTCGGCCAACCGCAGAGCGAGCTGGTCACGCTGCTCGGCGAGTCCGCTGGCGTCGACGCCATCGAGTGCGGCTGAGGCGATCGCCTTGTTCGTGGCTGCCAGTTCGGTGGCTGTCGTGTTCACCACGGCCACCATCCCCAGCAGCCGCGATCGCTGGTCGGCGGTCTCCGACGCGACGTTCGCTGATTGAGCCCGCATCGAGTCGACCAAGGCCAACCCCTTGCTGAGCACGACACCGCGGGCCGCCTCGCTGTCAGGCGAGTTCGTCAGCGCGTGCCAACTGGAGCGGAAGTCGTCGAGAGCGGCCGCGACGCCGGAGTCTCCTGGTTCGCCGATCCCGCTCTCGACGCGCTGCAGTACTTCTGAGCGCACGTCGAGGTAGGCCTGCGAGGCGTGCTCACGCCGCCCCCGGGCGTCGAGGAAAGCATCGGTGAGACGGTCGACGGAGCCGATTGCGACGCCGGCGCCAACTGCGTCGTGGCCGCCAGGTACGCGCGACCAGAGGGCCGGCACTGCGGCCGGCCCGATGGCCTCGCCCACCACTCTGCGACGGGTGTAGCCCTCGGTGCTGGCGTTGGCGATGTTGTTGCTCGCGACGTCCAGCGCTACCCGGTTGAACCGCAGCGCGGTCAGCGCGGTGTTGAGGGACGACAGCGAGCCGCTCACGTCACAGGCTCCGGTCGAGCAAGCGGTGCGAAGTCGGGGCACTCACGCCCGTGCCATCGGGGCTGTAGCTCTGCGGCGCTTGGTCATCGATGGCCAACAGGGCCTCGCGAGCCGAGCGGTAGCCGCTGGTGATGAGGTCGCGATTGGCATCGGCCAGCTCCATCACCTGACGGGTGCTGGTGGCGAACGAGTCGCGGTGGTCGTTCAGGATCGACTGCCACGGCTCTGGGCTGGCTTCGGCCAGCTCGCGCAGCGACGGGTTGGGGCGCAGACCGAGAGTCTCCGCGGCGACGTCGGCAGCCACCGCTCGCAACACCTCGGTCTCGCGCAGGTTCTGCAGCGTTGCCTCGACCTCGCGGGCCGAGCGCATCAGCCAGTTGGTCCGCCCACTGGCCAGGACGAGTTGCTCCACCTCGAGTCGGTAGAGCAGCTCGTCGAGCAGCTCGCGCTCGCGCCACAAGACGAGTGAGAGCTTCTCCATGGCGTGACTCCCTGCAGGCAACTGTGCGGACAAATGCGTTCGCCCTGCTCATCGCCCAGTGACGACGCGACCTGAGCCCTTTAGAGGGTCTCGCTGCTGCACGGCCCGGATCTGCCGGTTGAGTACGGGCGGACTAGACGTGTTGGCGACGACTTTCGCAAAATCCTCGCGCTGGCCGGAGGACGTGTGCACACTGAGCCTCGTCGGCCTCAGGGAGGGGTGCCGGCAGCAGGACCTTGGGGGAGGGGGTACGTGTCATGCACGTGTCCGGAAATAGTGAGAGCAACGAGCACGACGAGCTGATTACCCAGCACATGAGTCTGGTCGGCCACATCGTGCGCGAGACCATGAGCCGCGTTCCGGCCCATGTGAATCGCGATGACCTCAACTCGGCTGGCCTGACCGCACTGGTCAAGGCCGCCCGGGCATTCGAGAGCGAACGCGGCGTGCCATTTACGCGCTACGCGGCCAGTCGAATCCGCGGAGCGATTCTCGACGAGCTGCGCTCAGTCGACTGGGCGTCGCGCTCGGTGCGACGACGCGGGCGCGACCTCGACGCTGCCCGCACCCAGCTGGCCACCAGCCTGGGCCGCGCACCGGAGGTCGCCGAGGTCGCTGCCGCGGCAGGCATGACCCCGGCCGAGGTGGAGAACAACGACAACGACGTGGCCCGCGCCAACGTGCTGTCGCTCCAGGCCGGCACCGAGACGACGTACGAAGAACTACTCGTCAGCTCGTCGCCCACTCCGGAGGACGAGGCGCTCCACCGCGAGAAGCTCGACTACCTGGTCGAGGCGATCGCCGAGCTTCCCGAGCGCCTCCGCGTCGTGGTGCAGGAATACTTCCTGGCTGAACGACCGATGGCAGAGATCGCCGAGACCCTCGGCGTGAGCGAGTCGCGGATCTCCCAGATTCGCGCCGAGGCGCTCGTGCTGCTTCGTGACGCTCTCAACAGTGCACTCGAGCCGAGCCTCGTGACCACCCACTCGCGTCCCGATGGCTGTGCCGCCCAGCGGCGGATGTCGTACTTCCAAGCCGTGGCCGCGCGGCACGCTGCGGGGCGTGGCGCGCGGATGCACGACACCGCCTGAAACTTCCATCGGTAATTCCTCAAGCGGGGTGCCGGTGAGCCGATGGGACCTGCGAGCCCATGGACGGGCTCATCGGATCCACTACCAAGGAGGGGAACCATCATGGGTCTTCGTATCAACACCAACAGCGACGCATTCAACTCGTACCGGAACTTGTCGGTCACGCAAGGACAGATGTCCAAGTCGCTCGAGAAGCTGTCCAGCGGCTTCCGGATCAACCGGGCCGCCGATGACGCCGCCGGTCTCGCCATCTCCGAGGGTCTCCGCTCTCAGGTGGGTGGCCTCAAGGTCGCCGTTCGTAACGCGCAGGACGGCATCTCGGTCGTGCAGACCGCAGAAGGTGCCCTGACCGAGGTGCACTCGATCCTGCAGCGCATGCGTGACCTCGCCGTCCAGGCCGGTAACGACACCAACAGCACCGACGCCCGCTCGGCCATCTCCAGCGAGGCAACGCAGCTGCGCTCGGAGTTGTCCCGGATCGCAGGCTCGACGAACTTCAACGGCACCAAGCTGCTTGACGGTTCTGCGAACACCCTGGAGTTCCAGGTGGGTGCGGGCGCCTCGTCGGCTGACAACGTCATCGGGTTCAACTTCGACACCGCGGACGTCTCCGCCGTGGCCACCGCGCTCACCTCTGGTGGCGGTACGTCCTTCGCCTCCGTCACGCCGACGCTGGTGACCGGAGCGCAGAACTTCGCATCCGCCGGGGGGGCCTCAGCCACGGTCACCTTGGGCGCGGCCGGCACCTACGACACGGTTCAGGACGTCGCTGACGCCCTCAACAGCAGCACCGGCTTCTCCAGCGCATTCCGCGCCGAGGTCAACGACGACAACGACCTGGTGGTCACCGCCAACGACAACAGCGCGGTCACCACCGGAGCTGCCCCCGGCACCGGCTTGGCTGCCGGCGTCGCGGTGACAGGTGGCATCTCCTTCGCAACCGCGAGCTCTTCGCGGAGCGCCATCACCGCGATCGACACCCAGATCAAGAACATCTCCACCGCTCGCGCCAACCTCGGTGCCGTGCAGAACCGGTTCGAGCACACGATCAACAACCTCAACGTGGCCGTCGAGAACCTGTCGGCCTCCGAGAGCCGGATCCGCGACACCGACATGGCATCGGAGATGATGAACTTCACCCGTTCGCAGATCCTGTCTCAGGCCGGCACCGCCATGCTCGCGCAGGCCAACTCGGCCCCGCAGAGCGTCCTGTCGCTGCTCCGCGGCTGACGATTCGTCACCATCCGGTTAGTCGCCACGTGGCGTGCACCCAGGCTCGACCCGAGTTCCTAGGTTCACGCCACGTGGCCACACCCATCTCTTGAGGGAGGAGGATCGATGGCCAGCATCAGCGGGCTCTCCAGTGGTCTCGACACGGCCACGATCATCAACCAGCTCATGCAGCTGGAGGCCGCACCCCAGACTCGGCTCAAGACGCGGGTCTCGTCCGACCAGTCGCTCGTCACGACCCTGCAGACGCTCAACACCAAGGTGGCGTTGCTTCGCAGCAAGTCCGAAGCGCTGGCCAAGCCCGAGACCTGGGCACCTCTGACCACCACGTCGTCGAACGCCTCGGTGTCGGTCACCACCAGCACCGGAGCTGGTCCGGCGACCCTCTCAGTCACCGTCACCGGGGTAGCTCAGACCCACCGGCTCGGGTTCGCGGACGCCGCGAGCCTGACCGACGTTGTCACGGGTGGGTCGAGCTTCGTGCGGATCGACCGCTACGACGGCTCGCCCGTCGACCTCGACACCGGTGACGGCACCCTCGCTGGCCTGGTCACCGCCATCAACGACCTCGGCAACGAGACCGGACTGCGGGCCAGCACCATCAAGGTGGCCGACGGGTCGTACCGGCTGATGGTCGAATCTGCGGTCACCGGGGCCACCGAGGACTTCACCCTCACAGCTCAGAACGGCGACCCGCTGCTGGGTGGCCCCACGGTCCGCTCCGGCGCCGACGCCTCGATCGACCTCGGGTCGGGTGTGAGCGTCACGTCGACGTCCAACACGTTCACCGACGTCCTGCCCGGAGTCACGGTCAAGCTGGCCGCCGACACCACGATCGGCACCGTCTCCTCGGTCGCTATCAGCCGCGACTCGGCCAAGGTGACCGCTGCGGTGAAGGGGTTGGTCGACTCGATCAACACCCTGCTCGCCGACATCGACGCGCAAAGCGGCTACAACGCCACCACCAAGACGGCCGGTGCACTCACCGGCGACGGGGCCGTGCGCAGCCTGCGTACCTCGCTGCTCGAGTCGGTCTACCCCATCGACGGCTCGTCTCTGTCAACCGTGGGCATTCAGCTCACGCGCGGTGGGCGGCTCGAGTTCGACGAGCAGGTCTTCAGCCAGGCTTACGTCGCTGACCCCCAGGGCGTGCTCGAGCGGTTCACCGACTCTGGCCATGGCTTCGTCGACCAGGTCACGAAGGTGGCCAAGAACGCCAGCGACCCGAACGAGGGAACTCTCACCTCCGCAATCACCGGTCGGCGCGCTGGCATCACCCAGATGCAGGAGAGCATCGAGAACTGGGATCGCCGTCTCGAGCTGCGCCGTTCGGCCCTCGAGCACCAGTTCACCGCCCTCGAGACCGCGCTGAACCAGATGACCAGCCAGTCGAGCTGGTTGGCCGGCCAGATCGCGTCCCTGCCGTCGATGGGCGACGCGTGATGTCGGGCTCCACGCCTCGATCAGCTCGGCTGAACCGCTCAGATTTGGCTCGTATCGACCGCATATAGATGTGTGGGACGCAGTGCATGGACGCACTGCACCCACAGGTTGACCAGGGAAGACACCAGGGAAGCTAAGGAAGGCAGATCCCATGACACCCTCAACGACGCCCCACGCGCACCATGCCTACATGGACGCTTCGGTCGCGACCGCCAGCCCGGCACGCCTGCTGGTGATGCTGCTCGAGCGCCTCGTGCTCGACGTCACCCGGGCCGCCGAAGCCCAACGCAACGGCTCGGTCGAGGAGGCGCACCGCCAGCTCTTGCACGCTCAGGAGATCGTCCTCGAGCTGCGTGCCAGTCTCGACGTCGAGACGTGGGAGGGCGGCGAGGGCCTGGCCTCCATCTACGACTTCCTGCACACCCAGTTGGTGCGGGCGAACATCCGCAAGGACCTCGACCTGACCGAGGCCTGCCTCGGACTCGTCCAGGATCTCGCCCAGACCTGGCGCGAGGCCGCGATGCAGAACGCGAGCGTGGCATGAACGCCGCCATGCTCCTTCGTGAGCAGAGCAGGGGGTCGGGAATCGTGAGTGACGACCGCTGCGACCCGAGCACACCGTTCACCGCCTGGGAGATTGCCCTCGACCGCGTAGAGCTCGACGTGATGCGCGCCGAACGCGACCTAGCCCGCTCAGGGGAGCTGCCGGTCGATCTCCGAATCGACCGCTGGGACGTGCCGGCCAACTACGGCCCCCTTCCCGTCGCGCTGCGAGAGCGTGCTGAGCAGATACTGATCCGCCAGCAGGCCTGCCTGCGCACGATGGCTGAGCGCCTCGGCGCAGTGGGCCGCCAGCAGGCCGTGGTCGAAGCCGTCGACGCCGCCACCAGTACCAGCAGCAACTCGCCCATCTACGTCGAGCGCTACATCTAGCAACCACCCTGCTTCCCCGACGACCCCCACCCATGTACCTCCCCCGGGTGGGGGTCGAGGCACGCCCGGTCGTCGAGCAGCCCGGTGGTCGAGCAGCCGGAGCGAGGAACGAGCAACGGCGTCGTCGAGACCCCCACAGCCCACACGACCACCCCACTCGGCTCACCAAGTCTCGACAACGCTCGCTGACGCTCGCTGCTCGACCACCGAAACCACCACCGGGCAGCATCGTTCTCTGCTGAATCTCGTGCTGGGCTCCTGAACTTCTCAGGTCGGCGTCTCGTCGACCGAATGCACCACCCGAGCAGGGACTGCTCGTCATCGCCGACGGACCGGCACACACTCGCAACTTCGCGGGAGGTTTCTGTGTCCGTCTCGTCCTTTGCCGCTGGCGACTCCGTGTCGTCGGTCCTGGGCTTTGCCCTCGACGGCCTCGCCCTGCGGCAGCAGACCATCGCCGACAACCTCGCCAACATCGACACCCCCGACTACCGGGCGACCAACGTCGACTTCGAGAGTGCCTTGCGCGCGGCAGTTGCTGCGGGCGACTCCGCTCCGGTCCTGCTCTCCGGCACGGCACCGAGCGTGCTGCCCACCGACACCCCGGTCGGCCCCAACGGCAACAGCGTCGACCTCCGCAAGGAGACGTTGGCCGCGGTGCAGTCCCAGTTCCAGTACCAGCTCGTGGCGCGCGCCGTCACCGACCGCTTCGAGCTCGTGCGCACCGCGGCAGGCCAATTCTGATGGGCGCCTTCGACACCCTGCGCATCGCGGCCTCCGGCCTCGGCATGCACCAGACGTGGCTTGACGCGGTGGCTCACAACCTGGCCAACACCAGCACGATGCGCGCTACCAGCGAGAACGCCTTCCAGGCCCAGATGCTCGTCGTGGGCGCAGACCCCGCTGGCGGCGTCGAGGTCACCGGCCTCGCATACGGCGACGCGCAGGGCGAAGTGGTGCTCGACCCGGATCACCCGCTGGCCGACGAGGACGGCTACGTGCGAGCTCCAGCGATGGACCAGGCGGCTCAGATGAGCCAGCTGATCATGGCTCAGCGCGGCTTCCAGGCCTCGGCGCAGGTGACCAAGTTCGCCCAGGACACGTACGGCACTGCCATCCAGATCGGCAACCGCTGATGAGCAGCATGGGCCTCGAGGGTCTGAGCGGCGTGCTGGGTGCGGCCGGCTTCACGCCACTCGCGCCACCTGCGGCCACCCCGACCACGTCGGCAGCCGGCGCTGCGAGTGGACCTGCCTTCGGCGACCTCGTGCTCGACGGGCTCGACCGCCTCGACGGCGTGCAGCGCACGGCAGACAAGCTCGCCGTGCAGGCCGCGACGGGTGATCTGCAGAACCTGCACGACTACACGATCGCGGCGACCGAGGCCCAGGTGACCACCCAGGTGACCGTGGCCCTTCGCAACAAGGCCGTGGAGGCCTTCACCGAGATCATGCGGATGCAGGTCGGGTAGGGCCTGACATGAGGAATCAGCGATGAAAGACAGCCTCAGCCGCGCAATGGGCCGCTACGGGCGCCTGTTCGACGGCTTCACCAACGGCCAGAAGGTCGTCTCGGTCATCGGCACCGGCGCGCTCCTGCTCGGCTGCTTCATGGTCTTCCGATGGGTCTCGGCTCCCAGCTACGTTCCGCTGTTCTCCGACCTGTCCTCTTCGGACGCGTCGGCGGTGATCGAGCAGCTCGACTCCTCGGGTGTCGACTACCAGCTCACCGATGGCGGCTCGACGGTGCTGGTGCCGCGCGATGCCGTCTACAAGAGCAGGATCGATCTCAGCGCCGAGGGTCTGCCCTCCAGCAGTGACGGCGGCTACTCGATCCTGGACGATCAGGGCCTGTCCACCTCGGAGTTCAAGGAGCAGACCGACTTCAAGCGCGCGATGGAAGGCGAGCTCTCGACGACCATCGAAGCTCTCGATGGCGTGGAGACCGCGGTCGTGCACCTGGCCCTGCCGGAGAAGGAAGTCTTCGTCGACGAGCAGCAGCCGCCGACCGCCTCCGTGCTGGTCAGCACCCGTCCGGGCAGCTCACTCAGTGCCGAGCAGGTACAGGCCGTCGTGCACCTGGTGGCTTCCAGCATCGAGGGTCTCGATCCCGACAAGGTCACCGTCGCGGACGCCACTGGTCGGGTGCTGACGTCACCCGACGGCACCGGCGGAGCTGACTCGACGGGTCGCGACCAGCAGGTCGAGGCCGTCACTCGGCAGCTGCACGACCGGTTGCAGTCGATGCTCGACCGCGTGGTCGGGCCCGGCAACTCGACGGTGCAGGTGACTCCCGTGCTGAACTTCGACACCTCCGTCACGGAGAGCACCGACTACCAAGCCGACGCCGACACTCCGCCGGTCTCCTCGAGCTCGAGCAGCGAGGTCTACGAGGGCCCGGCGAGCGGCGCCGGCGCCACCGGTGCCTCCGGTGTGGTCGGGCCGGACGGTCAGATGGACACCGGTCAGACCGACGGCAGCGGCGAGTCGTCGTACACGAAAACCCAAACCACCGAGGACAACGTGATGGACACGGTGGTCGAACGTCGAGAGACCACCCCTGGCCAGATCCAGAAGCTGCACGTGGGCGTCGTCCTGGATGCCGCCACGACCCAGGCCTACTCCCCCAGCGAGGTGCGCCGGCTCGTCGCCGACACGATCGGCATCGACCAGGAGCGCGGCGACACGGTGCGCGTGGTGCCGATGCCGTTCGACCGGTCTGCCGAGGAAGCCGCCGCCGCGTCGCTGAAGGCGGCCGACGTGGAGTCTGCGGCCGCAGCCAAGAACGACCTCTACCGCAAGGGCGGCCTGGGGCTGCTCGTGGCCGGCCTCCTCGGACTCGCCCTCCTGCGCGGTCGCAAGCGCAACAAGGCTCGTGTGAAGGCGACCACCTACGTGGTCGAGCAGCTCAAGCAGGAAACGGCCGCTCGCGCTGCGATCGAGCCCCCTGGCGCGTTGGCGCTCGAGCAGGCCGCGCACACCGAGGAAGACAACTTGCGGGCCGAGCTGGACGCACTCATCGAGCGGCAGCCCGAGGATGTCGCGGCGCTGCTCCGCGGCTGGCTGACGGAGAGGGCCTGAGATGGCGACCACCCTGGCTGGCCTCGGCGCGCGCAAGGCGGCCGTGCTGCTGGTACAGCTCGGCAAGACCCGGGCGGCGAGCGTGCTGGCTCACCTGAACGAGAACGAGGTCGAGGCGATCACCGCCGAGATCGCCCGACTGGACACCATCTCGGGCGCCGAGTCACAGTCGGTGCTCACCGAGTTCCGCGACCTGATGACGGCGCGCGAGCACATCAGTCGCGGCGGCCTCGCGTTCGCCCAGCAGGTGCTCGAGCAGTCTCTCGGTAGCGAACGCGCCGCCGAGATCATCGAGCGGCTCAACGCGGCCGCCATCCAGATGCCGTTCCAGTTCTTGCGGCAAGCCGACCCGGCTCAGCTGCGCTCGTTCATCGTCGACGAGCACCCGCAGGTGATCGCGCTCGTGCTCGCGCACATGACCCCGGACAAGGCATCCCTGCTGCTCTCGGGACTGCCCCCGGAACAGCAGGCCCAGGTGGCCCACCGGATCGCGGTCATGGACCGCACGTCACCTGACATCGTGCGCACCGTCGAGAGCACGCTCGAGCGCAAGCTGTCCTCGATGCTGCAGCCAGCCGACATGTCGCGGGTCGGCGGCCTCGACCCGCTGGTCAGCATCATCAACTGCTCCGACCGCGCGACCGAGCGGCAGATCGTCGAGGGCCTCGAGGCGCTCGACGCCCCGCTCGCCGACGAGGTGAGGAGCCGGATGTTCATGTTCGAGGACATCGTGGACCTCGATGACCGCTCGCTGCAGCAGGTGCTGCGCCAGGTAGAGACGTCGTCGCTGGCCCTGGCCCTGAAGGGTGTCTCCGACGCGGTCCGCGACAAGGTCACCGGCAACCTGTCGTCCCGCGCCGCAGAGACCCTCGTCGAGGACATCGAGCTGCTCGGCCCGGTGCGGCTGACGCAGGTCGAGGAAGCTCAGCAGGCCGTCATCCGTACGATCCGCCAGCTCGAGGAGCGTGGCGAGATCATGGTCCGACGCGGAGGCGACGTTGAGTTCATCGACTGACCTCCTCCGTGGCGCCGACGCCGATGCCGCCAGCGCGCTGCCGACCCCCGAGCTGCGCGACGGCTCGTGGACCCGGTTCGGCGACGGAGCCGTGCTCGGCGACGCAGTCACTGAGCAGGTGCTCGACGCTCTGGCCCAGAGCACCCGTCGGGTCGCCCACGCCCAGGGGTATGCCGTGGGGTGGGCCGAGGGACGCCGTGAGGCCGCCGCTGCATCAGCCGCCGAGGCCGTGGTCGCCAAACAGGCTGCGGTGCAGGCCGAGGCCCGACGCGAATCCGACCACCGAGCAGCGGTCGCTGGCCTGGCCCGCGCCGCGCAGGCGTTTGCGCACGCCACGGCCGCGGTGACGACCGATCTCGAGCAGAAGTCCCTGGGTCTCGCCCGTGAGCTCACCGAGCAGCTCGTGGGGCACGAGCTGAGGATCGCGCCCGACCGCGGCGCCGATGCCGTCCGCCGTGCGCTGATCCTGCTGCCCACTGGGCTTCCTGTGACGGTGCGGCTGCACCCGTCTGTGGCTGCTGACCCCGACCTGCGCGCGGGTCTCGAGGCCGAGCACGTGAAGGTGGTCGCCGATCAATTGCTGAGCCTCGACGACGCGGTGCTCGAGACCGACGACCAGGTGATCGATCTGGCTCTCGGTGCTGCTCTCGAGCGGGTGCGGCAGGCCCTGTCATGACGAGCCTGACGATCAGCCCACTGGAGCGAGCACGTGCCGGGGCACTCGACGCGGTGCGACCGCGCCCACTCGGTCGGGTGCGCGAGTTGGTCGGGCTCCACCTACGCGTGGTCGGTCTGGCCGCCGCGGTGGGCGACCTGGTGGAGATCGGGTCGCGCCCGCCCGTGCTCGCCGAGGTGGTCTCGAGCAGTGGCTCTGGCCTCACCTGTCTTCCGCTGGGGGCCACCACCGGCATCGACGTCGGCGTTCCGGTGCGGCACACCGGCGGGCCGCTTCAGATCACCGTGGGCGATGCGCTGCGAGGTCGGGTGCTCGACGGGCTCGGCCGTCCGCTCGACGGCGGACCCGCCCTCGGGTCGCTGCCCGGCATGAGCCTCGTCGGCGTCGACCACCACGCCCCCGATGCCCTGGCCCGGCCGCGCATCGTGCACCCCCTCGGTCTCGGCGTTCGCGCTCTCGACTCACTCGTGCCGTGTGGCCGAGGCCAACGGCTGGGCATCATGGCCGGATCAGGAGTCGGCAAGTCGAGCCTGCTGTCGATGATCGCTCGCGGCACTGACGCCGAGGTGTCGGTGATCGCGCTGGTGGGCGAGCGCGGCCGCGAGGTCCGCGAGTTCATCGAGAACGATCTCGGCCCCGAGGGTCTCGCGCGTTCGGTAGTCGTCGTGGCCACGTCCGACGCACCACCGGTGGTGCGATTGCGCGCGGCCTTCGTCGCGACCCGCATCGCCGAGTCGTTCCGCGACGCCGGGCGCCACGTCGTCCTGATGATGGACAGCCTGACCCGTGTGGCCATGGCGCAGCGCGAGATCGGTCTGTCAGCTGGTGAGCCGCCCGCCACCCGCGGCTACCCGCCGAGCGTGTTCGCGTTGCTACCTCGCTTGCTCGAGCGCGCCGGCACGTCGCCGGAGGGGTCGATCACCGGGCTCTACACCGTGCTCGTGGAGGGCGACGACCTGCAGGACCCGGTCGGCGACACCGCGCGCTCGATTCTCGACGGGCACATCGTGCTCACCCGACGCCTCGCGACCGCCGGGCACTTCCCGAGCATCGACGTGCTCGAGTCGATCTCGCGCGTCACTGGCGCGGTCACCACCGCCGAGCAACGGGCCGACTCGGTCGCGCTGCGACGCATGCTGGCAGCGCACCGCTCGGTACGTGAGCTCGTCGAGATCGGCGCCTACGTGAGCGGCACCGACCCGGACGCAGACCTGGCCCTGGCCCGGATGCCCGCGATCGAAGGGTTCCTGCGCCAGGACATGGACGAGAGCACCCCACCCGCCGTCACCTGGGCGGCCCTGCGTGACCTGGTGGCCCGATGAGTCGGGTCACCACCGAGCACGACCGCGGGCTGCGCGCCGTGGCGCGGGTGCGTGAGGTGCGCGAACGCGACAGCCGTATCGGTCTTCAGCAGGCTCTTCACGAGGAGCGCACTGCCGGCGACCAGGTGGCCCGGATCGATGCCGCCCTCGCCGCGCACCGCGACCCCGAAGGCGCCGCCGGTCACTTCGTCGCCGTCCGCGAGATGCTCGTCGGACAGCACGAGGTGATCCGAGCAGCTCGCGATCAGCTCGCCGCCGCTCAGGTGGTGGCGCTCGACGCCGGTGCCCGCTGGCGCTCTGACCGTTCCCGCCTGGACGCCGTGGAGTCGTTGCTCGCGCGCCGCGCGGCCGAGCGTCTGGCCGAGCGACTCCGTCGCGAGGTGGTCGAGCTCGACGACATCGCGGCCCAGCGCTGGCTGCGGCTCCACCCGCACCCGGGCGGTGCCGCATGAGCGTCGCCGAGATCACCGGACGGATCGCTCAGATCCAGGCCCAGCTGGCCATGCTGGTGCCCCCTGGCTCGACTGCCGCATCAGGTGCGTCGGCCTCGTCGTTGGCGGCCTCCCGTGTGCTGGGCGGCACGTCGACCACCGGGTCGACCGAGTTCGCCGACTGGCTGGCCCAGTCGGTGGCCACTGACGACCTGGGCACCAACGCCAGCGCCCCTCCGACCTCGACGGGCGAGACCACCGGCGCCCGCGTGGTTGCCGAGGCGCAGCGCTACCTGGGTCTGCCCTACGTGTGGGGTGGCGACGACCCAGCCGACGGCGGCATGGATTGCTCCGGCCTCGTGCAGCACGTGTACTCCTCGCTCGGCATCGACCTGCCCCGCGTCTCGGCCGACCAGGCGCGCGCGGGTACCGCGGTGGCATCGATGGCCGAGGCACAACCCGGCGACCTGATCGCCTGGGACCGCTCCGGGCGCAACGTCGGCGCCGACCACATCGCGATCTACGTCGGCAACGGTCAGATGATCGAGGCCCCGCGCACCGGGCTCGACATCCGAATGGTCGAGGTGACCGACCCACCCGACTACATCAGGCGGGTGATCCCCGAGGCCGCGCCGGTCGCCGCCTGCGCGACGGCCAGCACCCCCTATGCCGACCTCTTCAACGGTGCCGCCTCGCGGTACGGCGTCAGCGCCGAGCTGCTGGCGGCGGTCGCCCGTCAAGAGTCTTCGTTCGATCCCCGAGCCGTCAGTCCCGCCGGAGCGCAAGGGCTGATGCAGCTGATGCCAGGAACTGCCGCAGGGCTCGGCGTCTCCGACCCGTTCGACCCAGCGCAAGCCGTCGACGGCGCCGCCCGACTGCTCAAACAACTGCTCGAGCGGTTCGGCAGCGTCGACCTGGCGCTGGCTGGCTACAACGCCGGACCAGGCGCGGTGCTTCGCTACGACGGCGTGCCCCCTTACCCGGAGACTCAGAACTACGTGCGGTCAGTCCTGGCCCAGCTCAACGCAGCGGGGGCGGCATGAACGTATCCCCGCTGTGTCCGGCGTCGATGACCTTGGGGTCACTCATCGCCGCGCTGCCGATCCCGGCCGCTTCCGGCGAACCCGTGCCGTCCACTCCGGGGGCCGGCCCCGGCTCCGCCGAAGCCATCGGGTTCGAGGCACTGCTCCAGCTACTCACCGACACCCCCGTCGCCGCCGAGTCGGCGCAAGTTGACGCCGACTCGGCGCAGACCGACGACGACCCGGTTCCCGCGCCCGAGCCGCTCTGGGTGGCCCACTCGCCGATCCCCGTGGCACTGACCGAGCTGCCGGTCCCGACCCGGGCCGCCACGACCACGGAGCCACTCGACGTAGCGGTGTCGCGTACAGCCTCGGTCGCTCCCGGCACCCCACCCG
>JBAUWM010000336.1:0-2811 GCA_049583775.1 Nocardioides sp. | reverse complement strand
ACGGCGTCGCGCACCGGCCCAGACTCGCCTGCCAGCACGCGCCGCACGACGTCGGCGTTGTGGGTTGCGTCGCCACCACGCAGATCAGCAGTCGTGGCGGGCGCGAAGCCGAACACGACCGGGTCGACGACGCCCGTGGCGACCTCTCCCCCCGAGACCAGCCAGACCTGAGACGTGGTCGTCGTGGTCAGTTCGTCCAGGCCGTCGTCGCCGCGGAACACCCACGCGTCGGCTCCGCGTCGGGCGAAGACGCCCGCCATGATCGGCGCCATCCGTAGGTCGGCGCAACCGATCGCCTGAGCGGCCGGGCGGGCTGGGTTGGCGAGCGGGCCGAGGAAGTTGAAGGTCGTGCCGATGCCGAGCTCGCGGCGGGGCACGGCTGTGTGCCGCATCGCTGGGTTGAACGCGGCCGCGAAAAGAAAAGTGATGCCGGCCTCGACTGCAACCTCGGCTACCCGCGCGGGTGGCAGGTCGAGGCGGATGCCGAGTGCCTCCAGAACATCGGCCGAGCCCGACTGCGAGGAGGCCGACCGGTTGCCGTGCTTGACCACGCGGGCACCGGCGCCTGCCGCAACAATCGCCGCCATGGTCGAGATGTTCACCGACATGGATCGGTCGCCGCCGGTGCCGACGACGTCGAGCAGCCGGCCCTCGATCTCGATCGGGGTGCGGCGCGCGTACATCGCGTCGGCGAGTCCAGACACCTCATCGATGGTCTCGCCCTTGGCGCGCAGTGCGACGGCGAACCCGGCGATCTGGGCGGGCGTGGCCTCACCCTCGAGGATCTCCCCCATCGCCCAGGTCGCCTGTTCGGCAGTGAGGTCAGTGCACTCGACGAGGGCACCGAGCACCTCGGGCCAGCTACTCATCGCGTGGCGGAAGCAATCAGACCGCAGGTACGCGCGAGCGCAGCAGCCCGACGACCGATTCGGCGAGGGCAATCGGGTCGATCGGGTGCGAGACCGCCGCGTCGGCCCGCGACCACGTGGCCAACCAGGCGTCCTGCGGGCGGCCAGTGAGCACGAGCAGCGGCGGGCAGTTGAAGATCTCGTCCTTCATCTGCTTGGCGATGCCCATACCGCCAGCGGGGACAGCCTCGCCGTCGAGAATCGCGAGCGAGATCTGGCCGGAGTCCATGTTCTGGATCACGACCGGCTCCGTGGCCACCTCGACGTACTCGAGCTCGGGCAGGTCCGGGTGGGGACGCCGGCCGAGCGCGAGGATGACCTGCTGGCGCACGTGCAGGTCGTCGCTGTAGACGAGCACCTTCAGGCGGGAGTTCGAGGTCGTCACACCGGCATCCTAGTCACCCCTCAGCCGTCGCGAGACGCCGCCCGCTCTCGTGCCTCGAGCAGATCGAGTCGCCGGTCTTCGCGCTCCGCCTCCTTCATCGACGAGCGCACCCACTGAGCAAACAGCACCGCGAAGAACACCAGCCCGATCAGGTCGCCCGACCCCCACAAGATGCCGCCGGCAAGATTCTGATCATCAAGCGGATCAGGGAGCCAGGCACCCATCGGCCCGTCTCTCAGGCTCGGGTAGTAGTCGCCGCCGATCAGCCGAGTCTGACCCATGATCGTGACGCCGAGGAACGCGTGGAACGGCAAGGTCAGCACGACCAGCAGCACCCGGAACGGGTAGCCCACGCGCCCGGGAACCGGGTCGATGCCCATCAGGGGCCAGAAGAACAGGGCGCCGACCATCACCAGGTGCACGTGCATGGCCTCGTGCACGTAGCCCGACTCCAGCGACGCTCGGTACCAGCCTGAGAAGTAGAGCGCCCAGGGCGACACGATGTAGAGCAGAAAGGTCAGTGGCGGAAACGACAGCACCCGCGCCACCCGCGAGTGCAGGACGGCGAGCAACCAGCGCCGTGGCCTCGCGGGCAGTGTGCGGAGAGCCAGCGTGACCGGGGCACCGAGCGCCAGGGCGAGCGGCACCACCATCGAGAGCACCATGTGCTGCACCATGTGCACGCTCAGCAGGGTCGTGTCGTAGGACGCCAGCCCCGACGACGTGGCGACGTAGAACGAGCCGAGTCCAGCCACCACAAACGCGAGCGTTCGACCGAGCGGCCACCGGTCGCCGCGCTGGTGCATCGCGCGGACTCCGAGCAGGTACAAACCGCCCGCCCAGACGGTCACGACAAGGGGAACCGGGGCCAGCGACCACTCGGTGAAGAACGCTCCGGCGGTCAGTCGCGGCAGGACGCCATCGGCCCCGGCCGCGGTCATCAGAGCAGGTCCCCACACACCAGACAGGGTAGGTGGACGACATACCCGGGGGTCGGGGTGCTCTCAGTCCGAAGCCACGACATAATGCTCCCGTGGCGACCACAGCGACCATCCCAGCCTCCCGCCTGCACGGGCATCACGACCGCCCCAGCATGGTGGCGGTCGGCACGATCATCTGGCTCTCCAGCGAGCTGATGTTCTTCGCCGCCCTGTTCGCGTCCTACTTCACGATCCGGTCGGTCAGTCCGGGCTTGTGGGCTGAGAACACCGAGGCCCTGAACGTGCCCTTCGCCTCGATCAACACCACGATCCTGGTGCTGTCGTCGCTCACCTGCCAGCTCGGCGTTTTCGCGGCCGAGCGGGGCCAGGTCGGCCGCAAGGGCAGCATCCTGAAGGTCAGCGGCTGGGGCCTGCGTGAGTGGTTCATCCTCACCTACATCATGGGCGCCATCTTCATCGGCGGCCAGGCGCTCGAGTACGCCGAGCTGATCCAGGAGGGCGTGACGATCCCGAGCTCGGCCTACGGCACGATGTTCTACCTCACCACCGGCTTCCACGGCATCCACGTGACCGGTGG
>JBAUWM010000335.1:0-9266 GCA_049583775.1 Nocardioides sp. | reverse complement strand
GCGCGTGAGGCCGGGTCCGAGTGGCTCGCGGTCGCCACGCTCGACGAGGTGCGCGCGCTGCGCGCCGCCGGCGACACCGGTCGGCTGCTCACCTGGCTCACGGTGCCCGGCGAGCACTACGACGACGCGATCCGTGCCGACGTCGACCTCACGGCCTACTCGCTCGGCGAGCTTGCCGAGATCGCTGCCGCGGCTCGCTACGTAGGTGCCCCGGCGCGGGTGCAGCTCAAGGTCGATACCGGGCTCTCCCGCGGAGGCGCGCCTCGCCCCGAGTGGGAGTCGTTCTTCGACGCGGCCCGCGCGGGTGAAGTCGCAGGTGACTGGCAGATCACCGGCCTGTGGTCGCACTTCGCCTGCGCTGACGAGCCGGAACACCCCGCCAACGACGTTCAGGAGCAGGCTTTCCTCGAGGCGATCGACCTGGCGGAGAGCGCGGGCCTGCAGCCCGAGCTCAGGCACCTGGCCAACTCGGCTGCCACCGTTCTTCGTCCGTCGTCGCGCTTCGACGCCGTGCGGTGCGGGATCGCCACCTACGGGCTCGACCCGGCGCCTGGCGTGCCGCACCGTACCGACCTGCGCCCGGCCATGACCGCCCGCGCCCAGCTGGCGCTGGTGAAGCACGTGGCTGCTGGCGAATCGGTGTCGTACGGGCACACCTGGACCGCCACTAGCCCGACGACCATCGGCCTGGTGCCCGCTGGCTACGGCGAAGGTGTGCCTATCGGCGCCAGCAACGTGGCCGCGGTGAGCATCGACGGGAAGCGCCGCCCGATCCGGGGCCGCGTGTGCATGGACCAGATCCTGGTCGACCTCGGTGGCGACGAACCTCCGGTCGGCAGTGAGGTCGTGCTCTTCGGCCCGCCGACCGATGGTCAGCCCACCGCGCAGGACTGGGCCGAGGCGTGCGGCACTATCAACTACGAGATCGTGACCCGGATCGGTGGTCGGATGACCCGCCGCTACGTCGAGGAGACGAGATGAGTCGTAGACGTTGGGTGCTGGGCAGCCTGGGTGGCGCAGTGGGTGTCGCTGCAACCGGCGCGGCGATCGGGCTACTTCGCCAGCAGCGGGCCATCAGCCGACACGCGGGCGACGACGTCACCCTTGGCACCTTGCGGTCGTCACCGCTGACCGTGGTGGCCGACGACGGGTTGCCCCTGCACGTCGAGATCGATGAGGCCGAGCCGCTCGAGTCCGGACCCCGACGACTGTTCTCGCGTACCGACGACGACGCTCCGGTGACCGTGATCTTTGCGCACGGGTACTGCCTCAACCTCGACAGCTGGCACTTCCAGCGCGCGGCGTACCGAGGCCTGGTGCGCTCCGTGTTCTACGACCAGCGCTCGCACGGCCGTTCCGGACGCTCCGACCGTGCGCACGCGACCATCGACCAGCTCGGCCGAGACCTGGCCCGCGTCATCGAGGTGGTGGCCCCCGACGGACCCGTCGTGCTGGTGGGCCACTCGATGGGTGGCATGACGATCGCGGCGCTGGTCGAGCAGTTCCCCGAGCTGATCGGCACCACCGTCATCGGCGTCGCCCTCGTGTCGACCACTGCCGGCGGGCTCGACCCGAGCCGGGTGCTGCTGCCCATGCTTCCGGCTCGGCTGACCGGCCGGGCCACGCATGGGGCGGTAGCGGCCCTGCAGCGCGGGCACCGAACCGTCGACACGGTGCGTCGGGTGGGGCGGGTCATCGCCAACTCGGCGACGAACCGTTTCGCCTTCGGTGGCGACGTGCCGGAGTCGTACCTGCGTTTCGTCGACGACATGCTCTCGGCGACGCCATTCGAGGTCGTGGCTGACTTCTTCCCCAACTTCGCCACGCTCGACAAGTTCGACCATGTCGGTGTGCTGAATCAGGTCCCGGTCTCGATCATCTGCGGAACTCACGACAAGCTCACCGCAGTCGGTCACTCGCGCAAGCTGCACCGGTGGATCGAGGGCTCGGTGCTGCTCGAGTGTCAGGGGGCTGGCCACATGGTGCCGATGGAACGCCACGATCAGGTCAATGCAGAGCTCGACCAGCTCATCACCTCCGCGGTCGAGCGAGCGGCCGCTCGGTGAGCTCGAACCAGCTCACCGTGCGACGGGTCGGCGCCGAGTCGGCGTCGATCGTGCTGAGCATCATCCAGGACGCGTTCGGGGGCCGCCCCCCGCTCAATCCGCCCGCCGACGCCTTGAGCGACACCGTCGACGGCATTGCCACTCGTCTGGCGCTCAGTGGTGGACTGGTGGCCAAGCGTGGCGACGAGCCGGTGGGAGCCCTGCTGCTCGACCCGGTCGGCGACACCGTTTACGTGCGCCGCTTCGGGGTGGCCACGGCCGCGCGCGGCCAAGGTGTGGCCGAGGCGCTGGTGACCGCGGCGCTCGAGGCGGCCGAGGGGCGGTCGTGGCTCAAGGTGGTGGCCCGCGAGGAGCTGCCGGCCACGGTCGACTTCTGGCGTCGGCGCGGCTTCGTGCAGACCGACCGACGCTCGCCGTACATCGAGCTCACTCGTCCGCTTCCCACCCGCCACGAGGTAGCCACCCCCGACGCGATGCGGGCACTCGGTCGAGCCTTGGCGGGCGAGCTGCGCCCCGGCGACCTGCTCGTGCTGATGGGCGACCTCGGCGCTGGCAAGACCACCTTCACCCAGGGGCTGGGCGCCGGCCTGGGCGTCGAGGGCGCGGTGACGTCTCCGACGTTCGTGATCGCGCGCGAGCACGCGGTCAGCGGCACCGGCCCCCAACTGGTGCACGTTGACGCCTACCGGCTCGGCGGCGCCGCCGAGCTCGACGACCTTGATCTCGACACCGACCTCGACCGAGCGGTCACGGTGGTCGAGTGGGGCGAGGGCTTGGCTGAGGGGCTTTCCAGCTCGCGGGTCGACATCACCATCACCCGCGCTGCTGCCGACGACGTCGTGGTCGACGCTGAGCAGGACGACGTCGATGCGCGCGTGGTCGAGATCTTGCGTCTTGGTCCGCGCTGGGTGCAGACCCTGGGGGGTGTCTGAGTCATGTTGCTGTGCTTTGACACCGCTTCGCCGACGGTGACCGTGGCGCTCCTCGACGGCTCCGAGATCCGCGCTGAGCTGGTCTCGGAGGAGTCGATGCGACATGGAGAGCAGTTGGCTCCGCTGATCGAGGCGGTCTTGGCTCGCGCGGGTGCGAACCGCACCGACATCAGCGCGGTGGGCGTCGGCGTCGGACCGGGGCCTTTCACCGGCCTGCGCGTCGGGCTGGTCACTGCGCGCACCCTCGGGCTCGTGCTCGATGTTCCGATCTATGGGGTGTGCTCGCTCGACGCGCTTGCGGTGCAGGCGGTCGCGACCGGCGCCGTGGAGGAGCCGTTCGTGGTGGCCACCGACGCGCGGCGCAAGGAGGTCTATCTCGCGGCCTACGAGGCCGACGGAACCCGCATCGAAGGACCAGCGGTCGACCGACCCGACGTGGTGGCCACCGATCTTCCGGTCGTCGGCGAGGGAGCCCACCTGTACCCCGATTCCTTCCCGAACGGCGTAGGACCGCGCCGGCCGTCGGCCGGATGGCTGGGGCTGGCCATCGCCGGCGAGCATGTCGAGCTCTTCGACCCCGACCCGCTCTACCTGCGTCGCCCGGACGCCGAGGTGCCGAGGTCGGCCACGTGATCGTGCGCGCAGCTCGGCCCGACGATGCGGACGTGATCGTCGCTCTCGAGACCGAGAACCTGGGGGTCGATGCGTGGTCGCCTGCCCTGGTCGAGCAAGGCGTGGGAGGCACGCTGCCCACGGTCGGCTACCACGTGGCTGAGGTCGACGGCGTCGTCGTGGGGTACGCGGTCGCCAGCATCGTGGCCGACATCGCCGAGCTGCAGCGGATCGCGGTGACACCCGTCTCGCGGCGCACAGGGGTCGCGTCAGCGCTGCTCGAGGCCGTCATCGCGGCAGGTCGGTCAGCCGGCTCTGATCGGCTGCTGCTCGAGGTGCGCGAAGACAACCAGGACGCCCTCAGGTTCTACGCCGCCCACGACTTCGTCGAGATCGATCGGCGCCGCCGGTACTACCGCGACGGCGCGACCGCCGTGGTGATGCGACGCCCTCTGTTGAGTGGCTGCGGCGGTCGTCAGCCCAAGACGCCCGGGGCGGCGTCGTCGTCGAGCCAGTCCTGACCGTCGTCGAAGAGATCACGATCGGCGCCTTGGTCGCGCTTGTCCTTGCCCTTGCCGGTCCGGCCCGCTCCGGCAGCCCCGGCAGCGGGGCGGCCTCCGGCTGCGCCTCGGCTTCCGGCTGCGCCTCGGCTTCCAGCTGATCCACGGCCTCCGGCTGCGTTCGCGCCGCGCGCACCTGCTCCGGCACCAGCACCGGAACCTCTGCTGGCACCAGTACCAGCACTGGAACCTCTGCTGGCACCAGTATTGGCCCGGGCCCCGGGAACGGTTCCGGTGCCGCTGCGACCGAGCGGTCCGCTGACGCCGGCAGAACGGGCGCCGGTCGTGCCGATGGGTCGCACTCCGCTCGCGGGTCGCACGGCGCTGGAGGCGAGTCCAGGGCCACTGAGCCCGCCACGCACGCCGTTGAGCAGTGCGGCACCGCCGAGCAGTCCACCGGCCCCCAGGCCGGCGATCGTGCTCGTGGGCAGACCTCCGGTGGACGTCGGCGTCGAGCCGGGGGCGTCGCCGGTCAGCCCCGGGAAGGGCGTGGTCGGGGCGCCAGACGGAAGGGTGGTGGTAGGCGGATTCGTCGGCCCCAGGGGAGGCCCGAGCTCCGGACCTTGTGGGCCCTGAGAGTCCTGCGGACCGTGGGTGCCCTGTGGTCCTTGCGGGCCGAGCGTCGAGTCAGGACCGGAGGTCGTCGGGCCGATCAGTCCCGGGGTCCGCCTCCCACCCGGCGGGGTGCCGCCGCCACCGGGCGTGGCGTCGTTCTCCTCCGGCTCGGGAATCTCCGGTTCTTTCTCGCCGTGGATGCTCTGCATGACCACGATCTCGTCGTCGAACACGCGGTCCATCTCGTCTGCCCAGCGCTGCGATGTCGTCTCGCGCTGCTGGTAGGTCCTGTTGTAGGTCTCGAGCCGGGTGTCGTAGTCGCTCTTGTGCTGGTGGTCCTTGTCGGTCATCGGACCGACCGGCGGGTGATAGGGGCCGGGGTGGGGGACTTCGGGCCACTCCTGGTCGAGTGCAGTGCGCGCGTCGGAGGCGTTCTTGATGACCGACCTCGCGCGTCGCAGGGAGTCGCGACCGCGCACCAGCTCGTCGGACTTCGCCTTCATCCGCTCCGCCGAGGTCTTGAAGGCGCTACCCATGGCCGGGCCGGTCTGGCCGCCGATCTCCCGGTCGTTCTGGGCCGCGGCGAGGATCGAGTCGGCGACCTGCCCGAGCAACTCCGAGCAGCGGTCCCACTCGTCTGCCCCGTCCTTCACGGGGTTGTGATCGGCTCCCGACAGGTGGTTGCGGAAGCGGAGCTCTTGGGGACCGGGCATCAGCTGTCCTCCGTGGGGATCTCGCACACCGGGTTGTCGGCGAAACCGGGGGCGTCGAGGCAGTTGCTGGCGTCTTGGACTGTCACCACGCGGGCCGTCGTGGCGTCGTTGCGAGCCGCGGCATCCTCGTCGGTGAACACGATGTCGTCGTGGAACTTGCGCACGTTGGTCTCGTAGCCCTGGAGGCCGGCGACCATCTGTTGCATGGCCTCGATGACGTGTCGGTGCGCGATCGAGGTGTGGTTCCCGAAGTTTTGGCCCTTCTCGGAGGCGCCGAACACCGCCTGGGAGACGCCCGCTGGCCGACCACCTGTGAGGTCGTCCTGGCCAGCTTTCAAGATGTCGACGATCTCCTTGATCGTCTCCTCCCTGACGTGCAGTTCTTGGAGGTAACCCACGATGGCGCTGATGCCGGCCATCGCCGGAGCGAGGCCGGGGATGAAGATGCTGGGAACCGACGCGCCTTGCTCAACTGGACTGACCGACATGTGCACAACTCCTCGTCATGAGATGACGCCCGAAACACGGATCCTGTACCCGCAGCCATGGTCGACAAACGCCAAAAGGCTGGTCAAGTCGTAGGCTTTGCGCCGTCTCGTCTCTCGGATCGAAGGACCTCGGATGTCGCCACGGCTGTCACGACTCTGCGTCCCCGTGCTCGGCTGCGCGCTCGGGTGGGGCCTGGCCGGCTGCTCCGAGGCTGAGGTCACGGCACCCCCGACGACGTCCAGCCCGGCGGCGACGCCCTCGACCCCCACGACGTCTGCGGCCCCCGAGCCTGAGTCCAGCGCCGAGCCGGCCGCCGGGATCCTGCTCGAGCAGGACTCGGTGACCGTGAACATGCCTGAGGGTTGGAAGCTGACCGAGAACCAGTCGAGCTTCATGGCCTCTGGCCTGCCTCCGGCTGAGCAGGACGGGCTGATGACCCTGAGTCAGCTGCCCGCCCTCGACTCCGGCGTGCCTGAGAAGCGGATCGAGCAGATCATCGCCCGCGACAGCCGGGGCAAGCGCACCGAGGTGCTCGACCCGCTGGACGTCAACGGCGTCAGGATGATCCATGTCGTGCGCTACGACTCGTTCACCACCGACGAGATCTTCGCCGCGATCTACGACGGCGACCTGATCAACATCACCGTCAAGGTCGACAAGAAGCAGACCAACACCGCTCGTGAGGAGGCCGTGGCCTCGGTGCTGGCGTCTGTGGTCTGGCGCTAGTCGGTCTGACTAGGGCAGGTAGAACGAGGGGGCCGCCTCGTCGTTGCCGGCTGGTCCGAGGGGGTAGTCGAGACCGCCCGAAACTGGCTGGCGCACGATGCGCCACCCAGCGCCGTCGAAGACGGTGGCCACCACCGTGTCCGCTGTTTCCCACGCAAGCTGACCGATGAAGCCGCCCTCCGGGGCGTACCGCGCTACCTCAGTGCCGTCGAAGTCGATGACGGCGAAGTAGCCCAGGCCGATGCCGTCGCCATACGCGTCGCTGACCAGGAGGTGCTGGCGATCGGGGGAGATCTCTTCGATGAGGTAGTCGCACGTTTCGAAAGCTGGCTGAGCAGCGCCGTTCGCGTACACCGCGCTGCACGAACCGGTGTTGGAGTAGGAGACCTGGAGGGCGACGAGGTCGACGTCGAGGGTCTCGAGGACGTCGTTGACCTTGATGGTGCCGGGCACGACGGTCGTCTGTTTGCCTTCGGAGTCGACCACGACCGGAGCGGTGACCGCGTCGCCGGCGTCCAGGTAGACCCGGCAGTCGGCGACGTCGCAGGACGGCCCGCCAGCGACCGCCACGGGCGACACATCGGCTGAGAAACGCGAGCCCAAGGTGCGCTGTCCGCCATCCCAGAGCGTGATCAGCTCGCGCTCGCCGGAGACGAACGCGACGGTCTCGCCGCTGTCGGAGACGACGAGCTCGGACGTTCCGGACCACGAGTCGCTGATGCCGCTCTGGTCGATGACATCGACGGTGCCGACGGCGTCCTCGTTGCGATAGCCGACGATCCGGTCGCCGAGCACCGCTGCGACCCGATAGTTGGCGGAGGGCATCTGGAAGGTCGAGCCGTCGGGCAGGGTCAGCGTGGAGCCTGCGAGGAACGGGATTGCGATCGGACTCGGGTCGAGCACTGGGGAGTCTGTGTCTGTCCCATCGGTTGGCCCATCGGTTGGCCCATCGGTTGGGCCCTCCGTCGGACCCTGGGTGGTGGGCGGGATCGTGCCGGAGTCGCCCCCCAGGCTGTTGCTCGCTACGACGGCCACCGGGACGATCACCGCGGCGGCGGCGAGCATGCTGCCAGCAACGGCGGCCCGGCGCTTGCGGCGGATCTTCATGGCGGTTCCTCTCACGTGGTCGAAGGTCAGCGGCGCCTCGTGGAGGTCGCGCACCCGGCGGTCGAAGGCATCGGTCATCTCGTGCTCCCACTCGTTGCGAGCGGGGTCGCCGTTCGTGTTCTGGTCGTTCATCAGGACTCCTGTCCGGGGTGCAGATCGGCGGGCACGCGTTCACGCAGCGCCGCAATGGCGCGGCTGCACTGCGACTTGACGGTGCCGAGCGAGATGCCGAGCGCATCTGCGGTCTCCGCCTCGGACATCTGCTCGTAGTAGCGGAGGACCACGACCGCTCGAGCCTTGGGTGGAAGCGACTGCACGACCGTCCAGAGCGCGGCGTCGCGGCCGTCGTCGTAGTCGTCGTGATGCGGGTCGCCCTCGGGCAGCACCTCGGTGGCGTGCTCGCGCTTCTTCCAGCCGCGGCGCCAGAGCGAGTTGTTCTCGTTGACCATGATCCGGCGCAGGTAGGCATCGACCGAGTCGCGGTCACGCACCTTGTCCCAGGCCAGGTAGAGCTTGGCCAGAGAGGTCTGCATGATGTCCTCGGCCGTCTGCCGGTCGCCGGTGAGCAGGTACGCGGTGCGCAGCAGACTGGGTTGCCTGGCCTGGAGGTACGCCGTGAACTCGGCGTCCTTGCGGGCTTGCTTGCTCATGGCGCCAGTCTCGGGTCTTCCCCGGCTCTGGTCGCGCACCACGGTGCTTGCGTCGTTCACGTGTCCAAGACGCAGGTGAGGGCAGGAAGGTTGCAATCCCCGACTGGTCGCATGCCGACCAGTACTTCCGCCACCACTCTGGAGGCGGTGCGTGCCACGGTCACTGGGGTGCGGCTTCCGATCTGGAAGGCGTTCCGGATCACCGACTCCACCATGGCGTTACCGGTCGCGGGAGCCTCTTTCGTGGACCAGAAGCTGGGTGGCGTAGCCGGTCGGGTGTCGTTCGCGCAGGTAGACCGGCTCGTGGCCGAGGCTCTGGTCCGGTTCGATCCTGAGGAGGCGGAGAAGAAGCGTCGTGCGGCGGCTGAGTCCCGCGGCGTCGAGGTCCACCTCTCCAACATGGATGTCGCCGGCACCGTCGAGATCACCGGCACCCTGGACTACGCAGACGCTGCCGACCTCGAGACCGCCCTCCAAGCCGGCGCTGCGGCGTTGAAGGATGCCGGGTCTGAGGACACCCTCGAGGTGCGGCGTTCGGTCGCGCTCGGTGTCCTGGCCCGTGGCCAGGCCACCCTGGACCTGTCGGGCCGCGACCTCACCATCTACGCCCACGTCTCTGATGACCCGCACCTGGGCCGGTGCGACAACACACGTACCCCGGTGCTGGTCGCACAGATCAAGACCTGGTGTGCCACCGCGACGAAAGTCACCATCAAACCCGTCATCGACCTCCACGACACGCTCAGCGTGAACGCCTACGAGATCCCCGACCGGATCCGCGAAGCAGTCGAGCTGCGTGATCACCACTGCGTGTTCCCCAACTGCACCCGCCCCGCCCGCCGATGCGACCTCGACC
>JBAUWM010000334.1:0-1919 GCA_049583775.1 Nocardioides sp. | reverse complement strand
TGAGCTTCAAGGCCTCGCCGAGCTGACCGAGGAATTCCTTACCCGTGGTGGGCACGGGATAGGACTTCGGCTTCTCGAAACGCATACGCGAGGCGCAGTCGGCCGGAGCGCGGAACATCGTGCCGTTGGGGCGGGAGATCGCATACTCCTGCATGGCGGCGTAAGCACGGCGCTGGTCAGCCAACGTCGTGGCGAGCGTGCGTCCGATGACCCACAGGTGACGGTAGGGCGAGCTCACCACTCGCGAGAACCGGCCTTCGTCGACTCGTCCCGGCTTGCCGGCCCACCGCACCAGCACCGACGCCGCGCGACTACCGTCCTCGCGCGCGCCTGGCGTGGCCACCACGTTGGTGAACGGGTCGAGCATGGCGAAGCTGAAGTACCGCGTACCCATGTCGGGATAGCTCAGCACCACGGGACCCCGCCCGAGGTCCAACTGAGTGATCGAGTAAAGAGTGTCGGTATTGGGAGCCACGACGTCGCGGAACGTCGGGTCCAGGAACTTGTCCGCGTGAGCGAAGGTGTTGACGGGGGCATTGCCCACATGGTCGGGGCACCGAACGCTGGTCTCTTCCCGGCGCACCCGCTCGAACTCGAGGAGTGGCAGGCCGTACTCGTAGGCCTGTCGCCCGATGTCCACTGCCGACAGAGGGTTCACCGGGGCGGCCGACCCAGGTTGGGCCGCGACTCCGACAGCAAGCAGGGGACCGAGTACTACTGCCGCCAGAAGGGCGAGGCTGCGACGCATGAGAGCTCCAACGGGATATGAGTCGAATTTACGATTCGTCTCATCCTCCCACAAATTGTGGCGCTCGTCACTTGATCAGCAGCATCAAGATCCGGACGGCCGAGTCGACGTCCGGCGTGACCTCTGCGGCACGGTCGTTGTAGATGAAGCCTTCGGTCATGCGGGTCATGGCATATGCCAGGTCTGCCACCGGTGCCCGGAGCTCGATGGTTCCGGCTGCCTCCTCCGCCAGAAGCAGCGATGCCAATCGCCCGGTCACTGCCCTCTGCACCTCACCTCCGCGCCCGGTGATGAGCCTGAGTGCCAGCGGACCCTCATTGCGGATGAAGGCAGCGAGGGACTCCATCGACACGATGGCCTTGATGTACTCGCGTGCAAATGCTTCGAAGCGCTGCTCGCCCGGCAACTCGGCCACTGCGAGCGCGGCGTCGTCGAAGGCTGCCTCAGCCAGGCGCACCAAGGTGAGTGACAAAAGCTCCTCGCGGGAACCCACCCAGCGATAGAGCGTGGCCTTTCCGATCCCGACGGAGTTGGCGAGCTGGGCCATGTCGAGCCGCTCGCCGGTCTCGAACACCGCCAGGGCGGCGTCGCGCACGTCATCCAGCGTTACTCGGGACTGATTCGGCACGGCGGCCACGCTAGAGGAAGCCCGAGACCCGCTTCGACTACTGGGCGCCCAGCGACTTCCAATAGTTGTTCAGCGCACCGTTGGTCTTGACGAACCAGACGATCGGGCCGACGAGGATGAAGACACCGGGGAAGTACCACAGGCCGGTCGTGCCCGAGACCGGCGCTTCCTTGCCGGAGCGCTTGTAGAGGCCTCCGACCTCGCTCGATGTCACGTAAGGCATGGCGATGCCGACGAAGAGCGCAAGCAGCAGCGCGACACCACCGCCGAGCCCCGTGCCCGAGTGGCGCTTCATCTCCTCGTGGGTCTTGTAGTACCAGACCAGCGAGTAGATACCGAAGGTCACGATGGACAGCAGGATGCACACGCCAGTGCCGCGCACCGTGCCGATCTGGCCGGGCTGCGGAACCTGGCCGGGCATCGGCGGAGCACCGTAGGGCGCAGCCTGAGGTGCGGGAGTTGCTGTGGGGTCGTGCGGCGTCGCGTCAGACATGGGAGCCCTTCGAGTGGCGGGCGCGCGAGTGGCGCGCCCGAGGTCAGAAC
>JBAUWM010000333.1:0-7116 GCA_049583775.1 Nocardioides sp. | reverse complement strand
GCGGCCGTATCGAGACCCACCAAGCCAACCAACATCCCCAACCAGTCCTCGTTGGTCGAGTAGGTCCCGCTGAACCAGCCCTCGTTGGTCGAGTAGGCCGCGAAGAATCGGCCCTCGTTGGTCGAGTGGACCGCGCTGAACCAGCCCTCGCTGGTCGAGTAGGTCGGGAAGAACCGGCCCTCGTTGGTCGAGTAGGTCGCGAGGAACGAGCGGCCGTATCGAGACCCACCAAGCCAACCAACAGCCCCAACCAGCGGGCCCCACCCCTGGTGACAGACTGCACGGCATGTCGAGGGAGTCGCTGGCCCTGATCTCCGACGTCCACGGCAACGTGACCGCGTTGGAGGCCGTGCTCGCCGACATCGATGAGCGCGGCATCACCCGCGTGCTGAACCTCGGCGACTACGTCGGCAAGGGACCGCGCGGCGGCGAGGTCGTGGCGCGGTGCCAGGCAACGTGCGAGGTCAACCTCCTCGGCAACTGGGACGACTTCCTGCCGAACCCTGACCGCGAGTACGACGACGCCGCCCTGCGGTGGTGGCTCGACGACCTCGCTCCGGGTCAGGGGGAGTGGCTGCGAGCGCTGCCGTTCTGTCACGACCTGGTGATGAGCGGGCGCCGGATCCGGCTGATGCACGCCTCGGCCGAGACCGTGCATCGGCGGGTGCGCTACGTGAAGACCGAAGAAGAGTTCCTCGGTCAGTTCGTCAACACCCCCGCCACGATCGGTGCGGTCGGCGACGGCCCGACGCCCGACGTGGTCGGTTATGCCGACACCCACGACCCGTTCTACGAGACCCAGCTGCGTGGGCGCACCCTGTTCAACACCGGCAGTGCCGGCAACGCGATGGGCGACCCCACGGCGTCCTACGTGGTGCTTGACGGCGTGCTCGACGAACTCGAGCCGGCGCCATTCTCAGTCGCGTTCGTGCGGGTGCCTTACGACGTCGAGGCCGAGCTCGCCGTCGCCCGCGATCTCGGGGTGCCCCAGTACGCCGGCTACGAGGCCGAGCTGCAGCTCGGTCTCTACCGTGGGGCGCTCCAGCAGTACGAGTCGGGCGACCTCACCTTGGACACGTACTACCACCAGCCGACGCCCGACCAGGTCCAGGAGTCCTCCCGATGAGCGCGCCCAGCCCCACCCAAGCCGGAGCGCTGCGCGACGCCCTCCTCGCCGCCGACTTCACCTACGACGCCGTCGCCGAACTGCTCGGCACCCGTGCCCACGACGCATTGGGCCGTAACGAAACGACGCCGGGACGGCTGGCCACGACCGGGGGTTCACCGCTCGAGACCCTGGTGCGGCTGTTCCTGCTGCAAGTACCTGTGTCGCTCTCGGACGCCGAACGCGCACTGCCCGGGCTGGTCGACCGGCTCGCGGTCGGCGGGTTGCTCGAGCAGAGCGTCAGCGAAGTTGCTGCGCGCCTCGACTGTCGCCCCTACGCCACCGACGACGAGCACCTCTGGGTGGTCAGCGACCTCACGCCTGGTCTCGACGGCGGGCCGCAGCGCGTGGGGGCTGATCACGTGCTCGGCATCAGCCCTGCGTCGACCTCGTTGGCGCAGTTGACGATCCGGGAAGACGTCGGCTCGGCGCTCGACCTCGGCACCGGGTGCGGGGTCCAGGCGCTGCACCTGGCGCGTCACTGCGGCACGGTGGTGGCGACCGACGTCAACACCCGGGCCCTCGCGATCGCCCGGTTCAACGCCGCGCTCAATGGCCTGAGCGAGCGGATCGACGTCCGCTCCGGGTCGTTCTTCGAGCCGGTGCGCGGCGAGCGGTTCGACCTGATCGCCACGAACCCGCCGTTCGTCATCTCGCCGGCCACCGGTGAGCGGCTGGTCTACCGCGACTCGGGCCTGCCGGGCGACCGCGTGGTTGAAGACATCGTGCGAGCCGCACCGGCGCACCTGAACCCCGGCGGCTGGTGCCAGATCCTGGCCAACTGGGTGATCTCCCGAGACCGGCCCTGGGACGAGCGCCTGGCTGAGTGGCTCATGCCCGGCCACGACGCGCTGGTGATGCAGCGCGAAGTGCTCGACCCCGCGGCTTACGTCGAGCTCTGGCTAAAGGACGCCGGGCTGCACGGCTCGGCCGACTACGTCGCCCGCTATGACACGTGGCTGTCGTGGTTCGATGAGCAGGGCATCGAGGCCGTCGGGTTCGGCTGGATCAACCTGCGAGCCTCCGGAACCAGTGAGCACCGCTCGCTCTTGCACTGGCCCTACGACGTGGAGCAGCCGGTCGCACCAGCCGTGCACGCGTGGGGACAGGCGGTCCAGCTCGACGTCTCTTCCGAAAGTCGGCTGGCCACGCGGGTCGACGTCCTGCAGGAGACCCACGGTGCCGCGGGCGCTGAAGACCCGGAGACGATCGTGCTGCGCCAGCAACGGGGGCTGCGGCGAGCGCGCCCGGCCGACACGGTGGAGGCGGCACTCGTGGGCGCGTGCGACGGCGACCTCACCGTCGGGCAGATTCTCGACGCGGTCGCCCAACTGCTCGAGCTCGACGCCGCCGACACCCGCGCGACGTACCTGCCGGTCGTGCGCAGCCTGGTCGACGAAGGCTTCCTGGTGCCGGTGTTGTCCTCGGCTCACCGCTAGCCTGAGCACGTGGCGACTCCAGGCTGGTACTCCGACCCGTCAGGTCTGCCCGACACGTTGCGCTACTGGGACGGCACGACCTGGACCAGCCACCTGGCCTCGCGCCCTGGAGCTGTCGCGGCTCAGCCGGTGCCGACCTACGCGCCCTCCGCGGAGCCAGCCCCGACGCACGCATCGATCTCGGGGGCGAACGCCGCGACTCGAGGCTCGATGAGCGCGACACTGGTGCTCGCCTACCTGATGATCGCAGTGTTCGCGACGCTCGGCCTAGGTGTGGCGTCGTTCGTCGTGGTTCGTTCCCTGACCTGAGGTCAGCGAGCCGTCGCGCGCGCCACGAGCAGTGGCACGGTGGGTGCCCACGAAGCCGACACAGCGTCTGTGCCGCGGTAGTGAGCCGCCAACGTATGCGTGCCGACGCCAAGCCGCTTGAGCCGCACCTCGACGGTGCCACGGTGAACCGGCTCGAGTTGCGTGCGGCCGACCTCGCGGGCGCCGTCCAGCACGATCACGCTGCCGATCACCGGAAGGTCGCCCTGGGCCGTGACCGCGACGACCAAGACCGGGCGAGTGCGGGGCGTGGTGGGTTGCTCGGGCACGGTCAGCCGCACGGTTGAGATGACCTTGGTGACGGTGACCGCGTCGCTCGCCACCACGCTTCCGTCGCTCCGGGTCACCTCGACCACGATCTGACGCCCGACCTCGCTGGGGCTGACGGTGTGGGTGGCGCTGGTGGCGCCGGCAATCGCACGCCCGTCGGCGAGCCACTGGAATCCGTAGGTAGGGCCGCTGTCCGACCTACGGACTCCGATGGACGCCGTCAGGATGCTGCCGGGTCGAGGGTCGCCGACAACGGTGGGAGTGGGTTCGCACTGAGAGGCGAACGACATGCACAACTTCCTTCGTGACCGAGGTCGGGACCACCGTCAGCGTGGCTGATCGGAGGGGTCCGGGCCAGGAATCCGAACAAGTCCGAACAGTCCGTAGGGCAGTTTCGTGCCCTCGAACACCTCACCGGGGAGGGTGGTGGAGAGGGTCGCCGACTCGGCGGGTGCGACGCGCCGACCCGGCGAAGATTCCGCGTCCAGATGCGCCGACTGGGCGTCCCTGACGCGGCTCATCCACAGCCCAGCCGCTCAGTGAGGTGGACAGCACGCGCTACCGTGATCGGCCGTGAGCCCTCGAACGGTGGCTCGCGTCCAGTGCAAACGAAGGAAATGTGACCTCTAGTGGCCCACAAGTTGGTGATCGTCGAGTCTCCGGCGAAGGCCCGCACCATCGGCGGGTACCTCGGAGACGGCTACGTCGTCGAGTCGTCGATCGGTCACATTCGCGACCTTCCGAACAGCGCTGCCGACACTCCCGCCAAGATCAAGGAGAAGTCGTGGGGCCGCCTCGCGGTCGACGTCGAGAACGGCTTCACTCCTTATTACGTGGTGCCACGCGACAAGAAATCGCACATCAGCAAGCTCAAGTCGTTGCTGAAGGACGCCGACGAGCTCTTTCTCGCCACCGATGAGGACCGCGAGGGCGAGGCGATCGCCTGGCACCTGCTCGACGAGCTGAAGCCGAAGAACATCCCGGTCAAGCGGATGGTCTTCCACGAGATCACCAAGGCCGCGATTCTCGAGGCGGCCGAGAACCCGCGCGAGCTGGCGATGGACCTCGTCGAGGCCCAAGAGACCAGACGCATCCTCGACCGCCTCTACGGCTACGAGGTCAGCCCGGTGCTGTGGAAGAAGGTCATGTCCGGCCTCTCGGCTGGCCGCGTGCAGTCGGTGGCCACCAGGCTGGTCGTCGACCGCGAGCGCGAGCGGATGAAGTTCAAGCTCGCGTCCTACTGGGACCTCGAAGGCACGTTCGACGCCGGCTCGAAGCACGACCAGCGCATGTTCCCCGCCAAGCTGCACTCGCTCGACGGCAAGCGCGTCGCGTCGGGGTCGAACTTCGGCCAGGACGGCGTGCTCAAGGCCGGCGCCGACGTCGTCCACCTCGAGCGCACGCGGGCCGAGGCTCTGGTGGCTGGGCTCGCCGACACCACCTACGACGTTCGTTCGGTCGAGTCGAAGCCCTACCGTCGCTCGCCGTACGCGCCGTTCCGCACGACCACGATGCAGCAGGAAGCCAGCCGCAAGCTCGGCATGAGCGCCAGTGTCACGATGTCGGTGGCGCAACGGCTGTACGAGAACGGCTACATCACCTACATGCGTACCGACTCGACCACGCTGTCGGGCGGTGCCGTCGAGGCCGCACGGTCGCAGGTGCGCGAGCTGTACGGCTCGGAGTACGTGCCCGACGCGCCGCGCGTCTACGCCTCAAAGGTCAAGAACGCGCAAGAAGCGCACGAGGCCATTCGCCCAGCCGGTGAGTCGTTCCGCACCCCGGCCCAGACCGGCCTGACCGGCGACCAGTTCCGGCTCTACGAGCTGATCTGGATGCGCACCGTCGCCTCACAGATGAAGGACGCCGTCGGCCAGTCGGTCTCCGTGCGCATCGGTGGTGCGTCGAGCACCGGCGAGGACGTCGTGTTCTCGGCGTCCGGTCGCGTCATCACCTTCCACGGGTTCCTGAAGGCCTACGTCGAGGGCACTGACGACGGCGGAGCCAAGGACGACCAGGAGACCCGGCTGCCTGCGCTCGTCGAGGGCGACGCCGTCAGCGCGGCGTCGCTGTCGGCCAACGGTCACGAGACCAAGCCGCCGGCGCGCTACACCGAGGCCACGCTCATCAAGGAGCTCGAAGAGCGCGAGATCGGTCGCCCCTCGACCTACGCCTCGATCATCGGCACGATCCTCAACCGCGGCTACGTCTACAAGAAGGGCACCGCCCTGGTGCCGGCCTGGCTGGCGTTCTCGGTGACCCGGCTGCTCGAGGAGCACTTCCCGCGGCAGATCTCCTACGAGTTCACCGCCGTGATGGAGACCGTGCTCGATGACATTGCGCGCGGCAACAAGGACCGCGTCACCGAGCTCACCGAGTTCTACTACGGCTCGGAGAAGGTGCCTGGCCTGCACGCGCTCGTCACCGGCCTCGGCGACATCGACGCACGCGAGCTGGCGACGTTCCCGATCGGCGACCCCGAGGCTGGCATCAATCTCCGAGTCGGCCGCTACGGCCCCTACCTTGAGGGCCCGGACGACGAGGGCAACCCGGTCGGCAAGCGCGCCAACGTGCCCGACGACCTGCCGCCCGACGAGCTCACCATGGAGAAGGCCAAAGAGCTCTTCGCCAACCCTGCCGGGGAGGAGATCGAGCTCGGCTCGCACCCCGAGACCGGTCTGCGGGTGGTGGCCAAGAACGGTCGCTTCGGGCCCTACGTCACCGAGGACCTCCCCGAGGACGCCAAGAAGACCGCCAAGCCGCGCACCGGCTCGCTGTTCAAGTCGATGTCGCTCGACACGATCACCCTCGAGGACGCCGTCAAGCTGTTGTCGCTGCCGCGCGTGGTCGGCGTCGACCCGGCCGACCCCGACGCGAACGAGATCACCGCGCAGAACGGTCGCTACGGCCCCTACCTGAAGAAGGGCACCGACTCGCGCTCGCTCACGACCGAGGAGCAGCTCTTCACCGTCACCCTCGACGAGGCGCTGGCGATCTACGCCCAGCCCAAGCAGCGCGGCCGCGCCGCCGCCGCCCCGCCGCTCAAGGAGCTCGGCAACGATCCTGTCTCGGGACAACCTGTCGTGGTGAAGTAGGGCCGGTTTGGCGAGTACGTCACCGACGGTGAGTACAACGCCACGCTGCGCAAGGACGACTCCGTCGAGGCGATCACCCTCGAGCGCGCCGCCGAGCTCTTGGCCGACCGCCGCGAGCGCGGCCCGGCCAAGAAGGCGGCCAAGAAGGGCGCGAAGAAGTCCCCGGCTAAGAAGGCAGCGAAGAAGACGACGAAGAAGGCGGCCAAGAAGAAGGCTGCGGCCAAGAAGTCGTAGGCGGCGCGAGTTTCGCCTGCCGGCAGGCGAAACTCGCACTGGATGTGCGAAGCAGGAGCATCGCGGGCGAGATTCGTACGGCAAGTTCGCCGCGCCTCGCGGACCCTAGCCACCAAGTCGCCGCCTCTCGCGGACCCTGGCTACCCATGGTCGGTGCGGCCTCGTAGGTTCTGGGTGTGACCATGGAGCCGGCCCGCGACGCTGTCTACGCCCCCCGCGGAGTCTTCGTCTGCTTCGAGGGCGGCGAGGGGTCGGGCAAGTCCACTCAATCGCGGCGGCTCGCGGCGTGGCTCACCCGCGCTGGGTACGACGTCCGGCTCACCTTCGAGCCGGGCGACACCCCGGTGGGGGCCGAGATGCGACGCATTGTGCTGAGCCCCGAGACCGGCGAGCTGTCCGACCGCACCGAGGTGTTGCTCTATGCCGCCGACAAGGCCGAGCACGTCGACACCGTGGTGCTGCCGGCGCTCGCCCGCGGTGAGGTGGTGATCACCGACCGGTACGTCGACTCACCGCTCGCCTACCCGGGCGCGGGCCGGTCGCTGAACCACGCGGAGGTCGAGGCGGTGGCTCGCTGGGCCACCGG
>JBAUWM010000332.1:0-5525 GCA_049583775.1 Nocardioides sp. | reverse complement strand
TCGCCCGACGGCGACGTGCTCGAGGTCGATCCCGACTCCGACGCGATGATCACCGCCACGTTCGAGGATCCCGAGACCGACGTCGACTTCTCGGCACCAGACGAGCTCAACACGCTCGACGAGGACGCCGACGCCGAGGAGTTCGGCGCCTTCTTGGCTCGGTGCAGCTGATGCGCCTTCGCCACGAGCTGTCCTACGAGGCCACGCCCGCCGAGGTGTTCGCCATGCTGGCCGACCCGGCGTTCCGCGAGAAGGTCTGCGCCGCGCAGGACGTCGTCTCGGCGGCCATCGACCTGACCCCCACCGATACCGGCTTCACCCTCGTCAACGACCAGGTGCAGAACACCGCCGGCCTGCCCGCAATCGCCAAGAAGATCGCCGGCGACACCACCCGGGCCGTGACCACGGAGAACTGGACGAGCGCCACCAAGGGAACACTGTCGATCAGTGCCCCGGGCAAGCCGACCAGCGCCTCAGGCACGATCACGTTGACCGCTGCCGGAGCGAGCACGACCCAGGTGATCGAGCTGGAGGTCAAGGTCAAGGTTCCGCTGATCGCGGGCAAGTTGGAGGCGCTGATGGGCGATCAGATCACGGCCGGCTACGACGTCGAGCAGGCCGTTGCCCGCGCCTGGCTCGCCGGGGATCGCTGATGAGCAAGACCATCCGTCACGACATGCGTTATGACGCCTCGGTCGAGGCGGTCGCCACGATGCTCGCCGACCCGGCCTTCCGCGAGGAGGTGTGCACGTTCCAGGGCGTCACCAAGGTCGACGTCACGATCGCCGAGGGCACCGGCGGACCAGGCACCAGCGAGGTCCGGATCGACCAGTGGCAGCCCAGCGACCGGATCCCGGCGTTCGCCAAGAAGATCGTGGGCGCTGAGATCAACATCGTGCAGACCGAGTCGTGGTCGAGCCCCACGCACGGTGACATCACCGTCACCATTCCGGGCAAGCCCGGCGCCATGACCGGCACCGCTTCGCTGGCGGCCATCCCCGAAGGCACCATGGAGACCGTCGAGCTGACCGTGAAGGTGGGCATCCCCCTGCTCGGCGGCAAGCTCGAGGACCTCATCGCCGGGATGCTCCTGAAGGCCCTGCGAGCCGAACACAAGGTGGGGTGCGACTACCTCTCGCGCTGATCGCCCTGGTACTGATCGTGCTGCCGCTCCTCGGCGCGGCGCCGCAGCACGATCACCACGGCCAGCACGGCGAACGGGCCGAAGGCGAGCAGCAGGGTGAGCGCCTGTTCGACCGGGTGCAATGCCCCGAGGTGAAGCGGCCCGACATGAAGCTGCCCGAGATGAAGCTGTTGCGTCACTGCAGGTCCGGGGCCATGTGTGGGTGACGGTGGTCGGTCGGCGGCACGAACGTCTCCTTGATGGAGCGCGGCGACGTCCAGCGCAGCAGGTTGGAGGCAGCGCCAGCCTTGTCGTTGGTTCCGGAGGCGCGGCCGCCGCCGAACGGCTGCTGACCGACCACCGCACCGGTGGGCTTGTCGTTGACGTAGAAGTTTCCGGCCGCGAACCGCAACGCTTCGCTCGCCCAGGTGATCGCGGCCCGGTCGCGCGCGATCACTGCTCCGGTGAGCGCGTACGGCGACGCGCTCTCGAGCTGGAGCGCCACCTTCTCGAAGGCCGCCTGCCCGGCGCGGTCGTCGTAGACGTGCACGGCCAAGATCGGCCCGAAGTACTCGGTGGTGAACATCTGGTCGGTCGGGTTGGTGCCGGTCACCAAGGTGGGTCGCACGAAGTAGCCGACCGAGTCGTCGGTCTGCCCGCCCGCGACGATCTCCAGCCCAGTGGTGCCCTTGGCCCGAGCGATCGCTGCCTTGTGCTTTGCGAACGCGCGAGCGTCGATGACGGCCCCCATGAAGTGGGACAGGTCGGTGACGTCGCCGACTGACAAGGTCTCGACGTCGGCGATCAGCTGGTCCTTGATCTTCAGCCACAGCGACTTCGGCACGTAGGCGCGCGACGCGGCCGAACACTTCTGCCCCTGATACTCGAACGCACCGCGGATCATCGCCACCCGCAGCACGTCGGGGTCGGCCGAGGGGTGAGCCAGGATGAAGTCCTTGCCGCCGGTCTCGCCCACGATCCGCGGGTAGGAGCGGTAGCCGGAGATCGAGGCGCCCACGCTCTGCCACAGGTGCTGGAACGTGGGCGTCGAGCCGGTGAAGTGGATGCCGGCCAGGTCGGGGTGCGTCAGGGCCACCTTGGAGACGTCGAGCCCGTCGCCGGGCAGCATGTTGATGACGCCGGGCGGCATCCCAGCCTCCTCGAGCAGCTCCATGGTGAGCGAGGCAGCGAGCTGCTGAGTGGGCGACGGCTTCCAGACCACGGTGTTGCCCATCAGCGCCGGAGCTGTGGGCAGGTTGCCGGCGATCGCGGTGAAGTTGAAGGGGGTGATCGCGTAGACGAACCCCTCCAGCGGACGGTGGTCGCTGCGGTTCCACACCCCAGGGCTGTTGGCGATGGGCTGTTCGGCCAGGATCTCCCGTGCGTAGTGCACGTTGAAGCGCCAGAAGTCGATGAGCTCGCAGGCGGCGTCGATCTCGGCCTGGACGGCGGTCTTCGACTGCCCGAGCATGGTGGCGGCGTTGAGACGCTGGCGCCACGGCCCGGCCAACAAGTCGGCGGCTTTGAGCAAGATGGCGCACCGCTCGTCCATCGGCATTCGTCGCCATTCAGGGGCGGCCTCGGTGGCCGCCTTGATCGCCGCTTCGGCGTCCTTGGTGGTGGCGTTCTTGAGGACTCCGAGCACGTGCTGGTGGTCGTGCGGCTGAACGACAGGGATCTCCGCGCCGCCGCCATGACGACGGCGACCGTTGATGTGCGCCCGCATCGGGTGCTGACGCCGTTCGAGGCGGTCGAGCTCAGCAACGAGCGCCGTGCGCTCGGGACTGCCGGGGGCGTAGGTGAGGTTCGGTTCGTTGGTGGGCGCCGGTGGCCGAGTTATCGCGTCCATCCTGCGACTCTAACCACGTCACGAACCGATTAGGTGGTCGATCTCCTGCGAAGCGAACCAGGCCAGGTCGTCGTCAGGGTCGGCGTCTGGCCCGCGATCCTCGGTGTCGGCGTGCAGGGCGACGACGTCGGCGAGGTGCACCGGCGCAGCGGGATCGACGACCTCGACCACCAGCACCGCACGGCGTCCCGTCGCGGCGGTACGGAGGGCCGACGCGTCGGCGGCGGTCATCAAGGCGGCGTACTCGGCTTCCTCGGAGTCGTTCTCGGCGCTGACCGCGTCGTCACCCGGATCGATGGCCGCGCCGGCCAGCAGCTGGCGCAACTGGTCGAAGGTGGTGGGCAGGTAGAGCCGAGTCATGGCTTCGAGGTGCGCTTGCGACCCCGCGGCGCCCTGGTGCTCGTGGACGACTCGAGCAGCTCGTCAAGGGCTTCTCGAAGGCACGTGCCGAACACGCCGATATCGGGCAGCTGCTCGCGGTCGGCGGTGATCCCGTAGAACACCCGGCCGTCGTAGGAGGTGACCCCGATCGAGAGCGGGTGGCCCTCGAGCAGCGGCGGCACCGGATAGGTGCCGAGCATCTTTGCGCCCGCGGCGTAGAGCGGGGTCTGGGGCCCGGGCACGTTGGTGACGCTGAGCCCGTAGCCGCGACGCAGCTCGTCGGAGGCGACGCGCGAGCCGATGGCGTGGAACGTGGTGGGCGCGAAGCCCGCGATGCCGGCCAGCCGGTTGGCTGCGACGCTGCGGCCGGTGTCTTTGTGCGCCTGGAAGGAGTACGACACCTGGTGAAGACGTACGACCGGGCTGGCCTCGCCCACGGGCAGCTCCACGAAGTGCGCCGCGATCTGACTGCCCAGCGAGGTGGCCTCGAGCTCGTCGTCGATCACCGAGACCGGCACGACGGCACGCACCTGGCGCACCCCGCCCATCGACTCGGCGCGCGTCATCATCCAGGTTCGGAGCCCACCGGTGATCGTGGCGAGGATGACGTCGTTGACGGTGCCGCCGTGGGTCTGGCGCACGCGGCGGTAGTCGGCGAGACGTGTCTCGAGGGTGAGCACGAGTCGCTGCTGCGAGAGCGGCCCGAACATCACCGACCGCTTCGAGCGGCGACCGGTGAGGGTACGGGCCACCGCGCGCGTGCGACTGCGGGCGTCGGCTGCGGTGCGAAGTGCCACCCCGGCGGCCACTGACGCGGTGTCGACCAAGGTGACGCCGTCGGTGAGGGTGTCGCGCAGAGCGTCGAGGAACACGCCCGCGCTCGACGGGGCCGCGCGCGGCATCCAGCCGTCGGGCTCGAGCACCTTGGGCTCGGGGTTGACGTCGAGCAGCAGCTGACCGAGGTCGACCGTGTGCACCCCGTCGACCAGCGCTTGGTGCGACTTGTAGAGCAGCGCGACGCGATCGTCGCTCAGCCCCTCGACGACGTAGATCTCCCACAGCGGCCGAGCGCGGTCGAGCGGCCGGGAGATGATCCGGCTCACCAGCTCGAACAGCTGCTCTTCGGTGCCGGGACGGGGCAGCGCGGAGCGACGCACGTGGTAGCCGATGTCGAACTGCTCGTCGTCGACCCACACCGGGGCCGCCACGCGGCCGGGTACCTCGACCACGCGTTGGCGGTAGCGGGGCACGAACGAGATGCGGTCGGCGATCAGGCTCACGACCCGGTCGTACGCGAGACCGGGCTCGCCGCCCTCGAAGATCTCGACCGTCGCGTTGTGGCGCGGAGCGGTGGGGGTCTCGGAGGTCAGGAACGAGAGATCGCGAGCACGTAGTCGCTCACCCATCGCAGTTCCTCCTGGATGCGCTCAGGGGCGCATGTGTCGCGGGTTGTTCGTCGTGCGATTCTGGCAGAGAACCGTCACACACGAGGAGGCAGCACTCATGCTGGCAGCGAAAGGTCGCCGAGCGGCGGCTGTGACCACCCTCACGGCGCTCCTGGCGTTCACCGGCGCCGGGTGCGGCGACGACGGTGGCGGCGGCAGCACCGAGCTCGTCGAGATCGAGGTCACCTTCGATGGCGGCACGGTGACGCCCAACGGCGACCGGGTCGACGTCGACGCCGGCCAGCCGATCGACCTGGTCGTCACCGCCGACGAACCTGGCGAGATCCACGTGCACTCCGACCCCGAGCAGACCTTTGAGTACGACGGTGATGGCGCCACCACCACCCTCGAGCTGGCCATCGACCGGCCTGGTGTGGTCGAGGTCGAGTCGCACGACCTCAACCAGGTGATCGTCCAGCTCGAGGTGAAGTGACCTGATGAGACCGGTCCCGATGACGTGGGAGGCCCACGGGATCGGGGGCCAGAAAGACCTGCCGATCCCCCTCGACCTCACGGTGGCCGGTGGCGTCGCGGCCCTGGTGATCTCGTTCACGGTGCTGGCCGTGGCCTGGCGCAAACCCCGGTATGACGCCGCCACGAGCGGTCGTCCGGCGCCGGTCCGGCTCCAGACGCTCGTCGACTCGACGGCCTTTCGCGCGGCACTGCGCACCGTGGGCATGGTGCTCTTCCTCTACACCGCGTTCGCCGCCGTGGTGGGGCGCGACTC
>JBAUWM010000331.1:0-7337 GCA_049583775.1 Nocardioides sp. | reverse complement strand
GAGCTCGGCTACCGACTCCGCACCGCGGCCTGGGGTCGCGGATACGCCACCGAGGGTTCACGCGCCCTGCTAGCGCACGCCTTCGACACCGTCGGTCTGGACCGGGTGTGGGCCGAAACCATGGCGGTCAACCGCGGCTCGCGCGGCGTCCTGGAGAAGCTCGGGCTCGAGCACACGCGCACCTACATCGGGCAGTTCGACGACCCGCTGCCCGGCACCGACCGCGGCGAGGTCGTCTACGAGATCAGTCGAGCGAGGTACCACGAGGTCTGACCCCGGGCGGCCTGGCGGGTCAGGGAGACGTGGATGTGGTTGAGGTGCCGCTGGCTGGCGGAGCAGCGTTTGCGTGAGCGGCAGCCTGAGCTGAGGTAGCGCTCGCGCTCGAACCTGTCCCAAGCCGCGTACATGTGGTCGTCCCAGATCACGTACATCACACCCATCCTTCGCGCTAGGGCGTGGTCGTTGCCCCACCGGTCGGTAGCGAAGAGGTCGCTCAAGAACGCCCGCGCGACCCGCTGACCACGTTGGCTGCGCGCGTCCAGACTCCAGTCGAAGGCGCGGCCCTCGGTGTGCTCTGAGGTACTGCCAGCACAGCCTCGCGAGATGCCGCCGAACGATCCTCCGTAGCGGCGCACGAGGAACCGACCGAGCAGCACGGTGCCGAGCTTCGCGACCGGTTGGCAGCGAGTGGCTGGCTGATAGTGGGCGTAGTCCTCGATCTCTGGGGCCGCCGACGCCGGAGCGACACCGCCGATCGAGAGGACAAGCGACGCCACCAGGGCAGGGAAGAGCCAGGTGATGGGGGTGCGCATGTCGGGACCGTAGGGTGCTGCCCGAGGTTGCGCCGCGCTCCGTGAAAGAACTAGCCAACCGCCGCAGTGGATGGTCCGATCGGGTTACTCCCGATGGGTGAGGTGCAGGTAGGCCAGGCCCCGCGGGGAAATCTCGTAGCCCACGCGGTGACTGATGGTCAGCCCGAGGTTCTTCAGCTTGCGCACGTCGAGCTTGAACGGCGCCGTGTCGCGGCCGATTTGGGCGGCGAGGTCTGGCGCTCGCACTTCGGGCTGGGCCTCGATCTGGCGCAACGTAGCGATCGTCCAGCGTCCGAAAGTGCTGGCCCGGTCGAGTCGTTCGAGCCGGCGGTCGAGGTCGGCGATGTCGGCCTCGGTCAGGTCGGCTGACTCACGAAGGGCGATCCGCGGGTCTTCCCCAGCATGCTCGAGCACTACGCGGTAGGTCTCGACGTCCTCGCCCGCGGCGAGACGGGTACGAAGCCGGTCGGCACTGGGCCACCCGGCACGCACCGCCTCGGCGTCAGTGATGCCGGCGGCCGACACCACGTCGACGGCGACGACCCGCACCACGCCGGCACTCGTGCGGAACTCTCGTCCAGGCTGAACGTCCTGGCGACGCCAGTTGCGAAAGGCGAGGTCGACGGTGCCCTCACGCACGCCTTGGGCCACCTTCATCGGGAGCAGCAAGGTCAGCGCTCCCTCAGGTCCTTGCCGAAGCAGCGGCTCAGCTCAGAGCCGCAGTAGTACCCGAAGCCGGGGATCGCGACGTAGCCCGCTGACGTGTAGAGGCCGATGGCCTCTGGCTGTCGCATCCCGGTCTCGAGCACCAGTGCCTCGGCTCCCGCGGCGGCCGCCGACGTCTCCAGCAGATCGAGAACCGTTCTGGCGTACCCGCTCCCCCGAGCTTCTGGCGCCACATACATCCGCTTGATCTCGGCGGTGTGCGCGGTGCCGAACACCTCGATCGAGCTGCGGCGCCAAGCGCCCGTCGTCACGGCGGCGTCACCGCGATAGCCGACGTAGAAGCTGCCTGCCGGAGGCACGAAGTCCAGCGGATCGATCGGCGACTCGTCGGGGCTGCCGTAGCGCTCGACGTACTCGAGCTGCACGTCCGCGATCAGCCGCATCGCGTCGGGGTGCCCGTATTCGACTCGCTCCAGGCGCAGGGCGAGCGCAGGTCGAGCCATCTGGACTCCTCGGGAAACACGGTGGCGGGCGCTGACAGAATAGGGGGGTGAACGACATTCGGATCCCCGCAGACCTGCTCCCGAGCGACGGCCGTTTCGGCGCCGGTCCCTCCAAGATCCAGACGTCGCACCTGGACGCGCTCGCCGCCACAGGCGCCGACCTGATGGGCACCTCGCACCGGCAGAAGCCGGTCAAGGACGTCGTGGGCCGGGTGCGCACCGGACTCGCCGAGCTGTTCGCGATGCCCGAGGGCTACGAGGTCGTGCTCGGTAACGGCGGCGCCACCGCGTTCTGGGACATCGCGACCTTCGGGCTCATCGAGACCAAGAGCCAGCACCTCACGTTCGGCGAGTTCTCCTCGAAGTTCGCCAGCGCCGCCAAGGCCGCCCCCTGGCTCGACGCACCCACCGTGATCGCCAGCGACCCGGGCTCGCGGCCGATGGCGGTGGCCGAGGACGGCGTCGACGTCTACGCCTGGGCCCACAACGAGACCTCGACCGCGGTCATGGCTCCGGTCACCCGCCCGGCCGGCACCCTCGCCGACGACGCGCTGGTGCTGATCGACGCCACCTCGGGTGCCGGCGGACTCCCGGTCGACCTCACCGAGACCGACGTCTACTACTTCGCGCCCCAGAAGTGCTTCGCCTCCGACGGCGGCCTGTGGATCGCGATCATGTCGCCGGCCGCCCTGGAGCGCGCGGCCCGCATCGCCGCGACCGATCGGCACATCCCGGCGTTCTTCGACCTGCCGACCGCCATCGACAACACCAGCAAGAACCAGACCTACAACACCCCGTCGGTGGCCACGCTGTTCTTGATGGCCGAGCAACTCGACTGGATGAACGCCAACGGCTCGCTCGCGGGCATGGTCGAGCGCACCACGGCGTCGTCCGACGCGCTCTACGGATGGGCCGAGAAGGCTGACTACACCACGCCGTACGTGGCCGACCCCGACCACCGCTCACTGGTGATCGGCACGATCAACTTCGACGAGTCGATCGACGCCGCCGCCGTCGCCGCCACCCTGCGTGCCAACGGAATCGTCGACACCGAGCCCTACCGCAAGCTCGGCCAGAACCAGTTACGGATCTCGATGTATCCCGCCGTCGACCCGTCAGACGTCGAGGCGCTCACCGCCTGCATCGACTACGTCGTCAGCCAGCCGTCCTGATCAACCTCAAGGTCGCGCGCTCGAGCGCGGCCTGACGTTCATCCGGCGTGGCGTGGCGACGGCGCGTGGTGGCGCGAATGGTGGAGCCACGCTCATAGGCCTCGATCACGCGCGGGTCGACGTAGGACGAGCGGGCCAGAGTCGGGGTGTTGCCCAAGAACTCCGCCACCTCCTTCATCGCTCCGGCGACTGCGCGCTTGCGCGAGGCCTTCGACTCCCCCGGCTCGGGCGACTCGGCCAGAGCCGCTGCCGCCAGCACGGTGGCGTGCCATGTGCGGAAGTCCTTGGCGGTGGCCTCGAGGCCGGTGGTCGAGCGCACGTAGTCATTGACCAGGTCGGGGATGATCGAGCGCCACGAGCGGTCTTCCTGGTAGGCCAGCAGACGAGGTTCGTCGCTGCTCCGCCGACGTCGCATGATCTCGACCGCCTCAATCACGGTGGCGTCGTCGATCTCGATCCGGTGCTCGACCCCTGACTTGCCGACGAAAGCGAAGACCAGTCGGTCTTGGTGGCGCTTCACGTGACGCCGCTCGAGCGTGGTCAGGCCGAACGAGCCGTGAGTGTCGGCATAGATGTCGTTGCCGATGCGGAAGTAGCCCAGGTCGAGCAGTCGGACGGCGGCTGCGCACGCCCGCTCCAACGGCATGCCCTCGCGGCCGAGGTCGGCAAGCACCAGCTCGCGCGCCTTCACCAGGCCCTTTCCGAAGAGCAGCATCCGGTCGAACTTCTCCGCGTCGCGCCGGGTGCGCCAGTCGGGGTGGTACAGGTACTGCCGGCGTCCGGCATCGTCGGTGCCGACCGCCTGCAGGTGACCATTGACGTAGGGCGTCACCCAGACATCAGTCCACGCAGGAGGAATGACCAGGTCGCGCACCCGTGCACTGTCCTCGTCGGGGAGTCGCTCGCCGTGCTCATCGAGATAGACGAAGCCTCGGCCGGCCCGGCGCCGGGTCCATCCGGGCTGGTCGGGGGAGGTCCTGCGCAGTCGCACCACCCGGCAACTCTAGGAAGCCCCTGCCACGCGAGGCTCACCCGCGCCGGTGTCTTCGTTCAGAGGTCAGCGCGGACGCAACGAGCGCACCAGGACCACCACGATCGCGGCTCCGGCAACTCCACCGATCAACCAGGGCCACGGCGAGGAGTCAGACTTTCCCTGCTCGGGGGCGATTTCCGCTGACCCGTCCCCTACAGGCGACGGGTCAACGTCGGAGGGTGCAGCGAGGAGCCGTTGCACCTTGGCGGGCACGCGCACCCGAAGTACGTCGCTACGCGACCCCTCGGTGCTGATCAGCACCGTTCCCCGTTCGTCGACCGCGATCCCCTCGCCTTGAGGCTGGTCGGGCAAGCGCCACCGGGCTACCTCGTCGACGTCTGGATAGCTGTAGAGCACGGCGTTGGCGTAGTCGCGCACGACGAAGTGGCGTCCGTCGGGAAAGAACGCCCCGTCGGTCGCGATGCCGCCGGCCACGCCGATCCGGCGCAGTCGGTTGGGTCGGTCGGCATCGAGCCGCGCGGGCGCACGCAGCACCACGCCTCCGAAGATGCCTTTGGTCACCACCAGCAGTCGGCCGCGCGGGTCGGTCAGCAACGTCTCGGCGTCCGCGGCCCCGCCGGGGTAGGTCAGTTCGTACCGTTCGAGGTCGTCCGGATCGACGTCCAGGTCGCCCCGGCCCACCGGCACCCGGACGACGGTGACCGAGTCGCGAGCGCCGGCGTTGTCGCCGATGTCGCCCACCCACACCTCACCTGGCCCGGCCGGGGCCAGGGCCTCGACGTCGGTCGGGTCGGTGCTCCAGGTCGTGACTCCCACGGTGCGCCCACTCTTCGGGTCGACCGCGAAGACCCGGCCGGTGTCGCCCGAATCGTTGACGGTGAGAACGATTCCGTCGCGGGCGACCAGCCCGCTCGACTCGATGATCTCGGGGTCGGCAAACGTGAACGCCACCTCGCCGCGCGGCCCGCTCGACGCAGCCGCCAAGCCCACGAGGAAGGGCGCCGCCAGGGCAGCCGCGACCACCCACGCGGCGCGAGCCACGGCCGGCCTCACGCCTGACCGAGCAGCTCGGCAAGCCGAGGGCGGAGCCCCCAGGTCGTGACCAGCTCGTGGTAGGCCTCGCGTCCGTCGGATGCCTCAACCGCTCCGCGTCCGCTGCGACGCACCGCCCGGAGCAGCGTGTTGCGGGGTGTGTGCTGACTCTCGACGAACTGCATCACGTCGACGCGGTAGCCCGCGATTCGCAACAGCGAAGCCCGCAGACCGTCGGTGAGCGTGTCGGCCAATCGTTCACGCAAGATGCCGTCGCGAGTGAGCATCGCGTAGGGCTCGGGTGTGGTGGCTCGACGCAGCTGGCCGGCCACGTCGTGATGACAACAGGGCGCGGCCAGCACCACCGATGCCTCCCACCCCACGGCACGGGCCAATGCGTCGTCGGTGGCGGTGTCGCAGGCGTGTAGGGCCAGCACCACCTCAGGCGCACCCGCCGGATCGTCGACCTCGGCGTCCGCGATGCTCCCCACCACGAACGTGGCAGCGAGGTCGAGCTGGGCGGCCACCGCCGTGTTGTGCTCGCGCGACTGCTCCTTGACGTCGACCCCGGTCATCGCCACCGGCAGACCACGCACCGCCCCGAGGTAGCGCTGGGCCGCAAAGGTCAGATAGGCGTTGCCGCACCCGAGGTCGACCACCCGGAGCGGGTCTGCCTCGGTCGGACGGCGGAGCGCACCGGCCGCGATCGCGTCGGTGACGGTGGCGTCGAGGATCCGCAGAAATTCTTCGACTTGTCGGTACTTCGCCTGGCGCGACGGCTTGATGCGGCCCTGCGCATCGGCGAGACCGAGCGCCGCAAAGATGGGGTCGTCGGGCGGTAAGAGCCGCTCCTTCTCGCGGTCGTGCTCGTGGTCGACGGCCACCGGCTCGGCTCGCTGGACGGAGTGCACGACCGCCTCGAGGCGCTTGGTCACTCGCAGCTGGTGCACCTCGGAGGCGGTCTCGACATGCCAGTTGCCAAACGGCATCGCCAGGAGTTCGTCGACCGCGGCCTCGGCTGCGGCTCCGGCAGCGTGGTTCGCGGTGTGGGCCTGAGTGGCGTCGTAGGACGTGACCTGCAGGTGCCGCCCAGCTTTGAGATCGACGTAGCGCAGCTCGACCCGTCGCCAGGGTGGCACATCGGCCTTGCGTCGCCCGGAGGCAACCGCACGCACGAAGGTCCCGGGAGCGAGTAGGTGAGAGCGGACCAGGTCAAGGCCGCGGGCGAGCGACTCGCTCACTTGAAGATCGCCGCCACGACGACCACCACCAGCAACCCCACGAGAGCCACCGGAATCACGAGTCGACGGTGGCGGGGGTTCACCCGACCGATCCTACGGTCGCTCGTCGAGGTCGAGTCGGCGGATCACCAGTTCTCGAGCGAACCCCGGATGACGCCGGCGAGGTCGTCGTCGGTCACCACCTTGGGCGCAGTGGCCAAGAGTCGTTGCTGCTTCAGCGCGCCCTCGACCAGGACGTCGACGTCCGCCTCGCCGTAACCCACCTCACCCAGCCCGTTGGGGATCTCGATGTCGCGCATCAACTGGGCCAGCACGGCCGGCAAGACGTCAGGTCCGTTGCCCGCCGCGTTGGGGTCCAGGAGCCGAGCCGCCTTGAGGTGACGCTCAGGAGCGGCGTCAAAGGTGAACCGGAAGGCCTCGGGCGCGGTCAGCGAGACCGCCATCCCGTGCGGCACGATCGGCTCCTCGGGTGGGTAGCCGGCTGGGCGATACTCGCGCACGCGACCCGCGATCGGGTAGGCGTTGGCGTGCGGAATGTGCACCCCGGCGTTGCCGAACCCCAGGCCGGCGAAGGTCGCCGCCAGAGCCATCTGCTCGCGCGCCATCACGTCACCACCGTCGCGCACCGCTGTGCGAAACGAGCCGGCGAGCAGCGACAGCGCCTTCTCCGACCACATGTCGGCAATCGGGTTGGCGCCGCAGTAGGGCACACGCTGCTCGGGCAGCTTCGCATCGAAGTCAGCGAACCAGCGCGCGGTGTAGCTCTCGAGTGCGTGGCAGAGGATGTCCATGCCGGAGGCTGCGGTCACCATCGCCGGCTGGGTGAGCGTCAGCTCGGGGTCGACCACCGCCAGCGTCGGCCGCAGTGCCGGGTGGCTGATGCCGGTCTTCACGTGAAGTGCCAGCACGTCGAGCAC
>JBAUWM010000330.1:0-2922 GCA_049583775.1 Nocardioides sp. | reverse complement strand
ACGTCGAGCTGGCCGCGTTGTCCGCAGCCGAGCAAGCAGGCGGCGGACTTCTGCTCATGGCCGAAGCCGGCGCCGGCAAGAGCCGGTTGCTCGAGGAGGCGCAGACGCGTTCGTCGCGCACCTGGCTCGGAGGAGGCTGCGCGCCCCACGACACCTCGCGCTCCTATCGGCCCTGGGCGAGTGTGCTGGCAGGCATCCCGGCTGAGGACGACGGGCTTCGTATCGTTGCTGGCGACCTCGACCCCCGCCTCGCTGCGTTGCCCCCCGCCCGCCGACGCGACGTGGTGGCGACCGACGTGGCATCCGCGCTCCGCGCCGCCGCTCCCGCGGTCGTCGTGCTCGAGGACCTGCACTGGGCCGACCAACCGTCGCTCGACCTGTTCGACGATCTGCTCCACGCCCTGCGTGGCACCGACCTGCTCCTGATCGCGACCTCGCGTGAACCTGTGTCGACCACCGCCGCGCTGCCCGTCCTGGAGGTCGCTCCACTCGTCGACGACGCCGTGGCAGTGCTGGTGACCGAGCTGCTGGGCGGGCTCCCTCCCGATGTGCTGGTCGCCGACATCGCACGGCGCAGTGGGGGCAACCCGCTCTACGTCGCCGAGCTCGCCCTGGCGCTACGCGACCGTGGCCTAGTCGAGCTCGTCGAAGGCGGCGTGCTCGTCGCCAGCGACGCCGGGCTCCAGACAGCCCTCGACCTTGTACCCGACTCGCTCGAGGGCTTAGTCGGCGCCCGAATCGACGCCCTGCCCAACGCCCAGGAACGCGCACTCACCATCGCCGCCATCCTCGGCGCCCCTGTGAGGGAAGAGCTGGTCACCGCGGTCGCCGTACAGCTGGCCTTGCCCCACCACGAGATCCACGAGGCCCTAGCCGGACTACGGTCAGCGCGGATGCTCGACGGCGATCAATTCGTGCACGCCGTCGTGCAGAACACCGCGTACGTGCGTACCACCCGCGCCCGCCGCCGCACCCTCCATCTGGCCGCCGCCGACGCCTGCCACCACCTCGTGCCAGACGAGGAGCGGTCCGGATTCCTGGCTCGCCACCTCTATCTTGCCGGCGCCGGGCCACGCGCCATCGACGCGCTGGAAAGCGCTGCGGAAGACGCATTGAAGTTTGGGCGTCACGAGGAAGCGGTGCTGCATCTTCGGCGTCAGGTCGAGTTGTTGGCCGGTACCGAGGCGTCTGAGCAACAGCGGGCCGAGCGTCCGAGTCGCCTGTTGGCGCTCGGGGAGCTGTGTCTGCTGCTGGGTCGGTACCTCGAGGCCGAGGTGGTGCTACGAGACGCCGTCGCCGCAGGCGTGCAAACCCGCGGCGAGCTTGCCCTGATGCGGACCTTGCGCCGTCTCGGGCGGCATCCGGAGGTGGAGTTGCTCGCTCATGAAGCCCTGGCCCGCGGGGGGTTGTCCCGCGCAGATCGCGCTCTGCTGAGCGAGGAACGGGCTCGCTCGATGGCCAACCAGGGCCGTCTAGACGACGCGCTCGCCGAGCTGGTTGATGTCGACGACCCACTCATCCGGGCACGGAACGACCTGCTCCGCGGCTACATCTGGGGAGAACAGGATCGGGAGATCGCGGCGCTCGCGGTGCTCGAAGAGGCGGTGGCTACCTTCATCGACCGAGGAGACGACGAGAGCGCTGCCCACGGACTGCGACTGCAGGGCGAGATCCTGGGCTCGAAGGACGGCCTTGAGGCTGCCGACCGAGTGCTGCGCCGGGCTCTGGAGCTGGCCCGAGCGGCAGGTGCGGCCGCCGAGGTGATGCTCTGTTTGAACTACCTCACAGCGGTCGCGGATCGCCTCGGCAGCCCTGCCGAAGCCGTGGCCTTCAGCCGGGAGGCCGTTGTGCAGAGCGACCGATTGCGCCACGCCAACGGTCGCGCCTCCTCGCGCAACAATCTGGCCTTCGCGCTGCTGTCCTCGAACGATCCGGTAGGTGCGGAGACCTGGGCAACTGCCGCCATCGAACTGAGCGAACGCGCCGGCTTGACCCAGCTGGCCGGATCGGCCTTCCACACACGGGGAGTGGCGCGGCTGACTCTCGGTGACCGTTCTGGCGCCCGCGCAGATGCCGAGGCCGCCCTGCGATCAAGCATTGGCGCCGATTCCCTTGCCGAAGCGCGCGAACTGCTTGCCCGGGTCCTGGAGGACGACCCCGAAGACGCGCCGATGGTCGGGGACTCCTGAGGAGTCCCCGACCATCGCTGCAGTTTGTGACGCGTGGTCAGCAACCGCCCTTGCTGTAACCATAGGCGTAGCAGTAGTTGCTCGGCTTGGACTCGCTCATCCCGTGGGTGTCGAAGTCGCCAGTACCAGGCAGGAAGTAGGTCTGCACCTCGGCTGGCTCGCTCGACCACGACGAGGCGAAACGCGACTTCGCGTAGGCGCTGACGAAGACGTACACACCGCTGTAGCCGAAGTACTGGGGCTCGGAGTAGCTCGCGTTGGGGAACGCGATGCTGGTGCCTATCCGTGCGCCGTTCATGCGGTTGTGGACGGCCGTCAGCGAGGTGCTCGCCACCAGGTCGGCCGTCGAGTAAGACGCACCGCCCTGGAAGTCGGCCAGGCGGTACTCGATGTCATAGCGGTAGTCGGTGTAGGTGCTCGGGCAGCTCGCCGTGGTCCAGCCCGAGTTGGAGACGGAGTAGACATACCGCCCGGTGTAGATGTTGTAGTTCTTGGTGACCGTGCCGGAGACCGAGGGCGAGACGCACGTCGTGCCCGGAGTCGCGTGGGCTGGCGCGGCCACTCCGACCGTCGTGGTGACGACGGTCGCGGTGGCGAAGACCGCGGCCAGAGTGAGGCGGAGGCGCTTGCTGAACATTGGGGAGTCTCGCTTTCGGGGAGCACATCAGCGTGCAGTGGTCGAACTAGGAAGTACGGGTCGAAGACTAGGAATCCGACCTTTCAGTTTTCTTTC